>JANQKA010000404.1 GCA_028281405.1 Hasllibacter sp.
TCCTCGTTCCGATGCGGGATCGGAGGAATCGCGGAAACCCCTGAGACGGCCCGTCCGCGAAACGTTCCCGGCACCGCGGGATTCCGTCCGCCGACCCGCACCGAAACCGACGGGGCCTCCATCGGAGTAGCCGCCAATCAGTGAACCGCCCGCTGGAGGTTCCCAGAAAGCCCGGAGAGGATTTTCGCGGTTTCGAGCGACCCGAGCCGCGCGGTGACACATCGGCATTCGCGCTTCCCCTCGTATTTTTCCGTCACCGCCTCCCCGCCTAGATGCGGCGGTTCGGCTCGCCAACGCGATGTTCGCCCGATTCCTGTTTGGGCGGGCATCGCCGCGGCGACCGGGATTGAGGCCGTGAAGAACCGCCGGTTCGCCGCGGCCCCGGAACCGCCCGCGCGGCTCTCCGGCACGGTCCGCAATTTCGCGACCGGGGTGGCGTTGTCGGAGTTGCCGACCATGCGGCGCAAGGAGACGGAGCGGGACTGTTCCCGGAAGGGGCCATTCGGCGTTCCCCGACCGCGCGGCCACCCGCCGCCACAACCCGGTTCGTCAGTCGACAAGGCGGTATGATCGCCCGATATCGGCATGGACGATCCTGGTGAGAGTGGAAATCGTCGCTGAATTCACGATGCGGTCCGGAGCACAAAGCGGAGGTCGCGGCGGCGGGGGAAATCACCGCTTCGGCGACACGTCGAACGGTGCGGCCGACCGCTTCGCCAAATGCCCGGAGGTGGCGGAGGACGAAGGACTCCCGATGCACGTCGCGCCACCCGGGCCGGATCGGCGATGACCCTTCAGGAATACCGAGGACCGTCGAGACCAAAGAGAGAACATTTCCAGCAGCGAATGCGACTGATTTGGGGCATGTCACAAGCCCGGAACGAGGCCGCGCGAATCATGACGTCGGATGGCGTGGAAGATTGAATGGTTAGAGCGGATACAATCCGGTGAGTCCGGTCGAAGCGCCGATGAACTGGTTGAAACGTCCCGGGAAAAGACCTGCGTCGAGAAAATCGAAATTCGGGTCGCGGAAGCCGCAATCCTTTGGCTCATACTCGACACGCGCACCGCGCCCGGCCCCCCGAAGCGCTCAAGGAGGCGGGCGGGCGAAGGTGAAAATACCTGTTAAAACAAGGGAAACACGCGCCGGAACGGGAATACCGCGCCAATCCCCACCGGATAGAGAATTTCCCCGAAGTCCAAGAAATGGGGGAACGCGACGAGATTCGACAAGACCGACATCGGATACCCGGCCCTCCGGTAAGTCGCATGGTCACCCGAAAACTTGAAACGAATGTCGACGGAACATGGACATTGACCGCCGAATTGATATTTTCGAAGACATCGCAAGTCATCCCCCGCATCCGCGACGCGACGGGGGACACCGAACCAGCCATCGCCTGTTACATCCGCCCGAAGAATGGAGGTCCGCGATATTTCCGCCCGCCGCCCATCGGTCAAGGAAGGACGGCGCCAAGCGAAGAAGGTCCCCGCGGCGGCGCCGTCCGAATCAACCGTCGACCAGCGGCAACAGTTTCGAGACAGAATCCTTGGCGTCCCCGTAGAACATCCGCGTGTTCTCCTTGAAGAACAGCGGATTCTCGATGCCGGAATAGCCCGTGCCCTGCCCGCGCTTCGACACG
>JANQKA010000016.1 GCA_028281405.1 Hasllibacter sp.
ACCTCCCCTCCGGCCTCGGCGGCCTTGCCGCGGATTTTGTCGGCGACGGCCCCGTCGGAGGGCCACATGCCGTCGAAGGCGTGGGTCAATTCGTCGTCCGGGGCAGGCGGCCAGTCGCGGCGGGCCCACGAAGGGCCGTCGGCGACGGGACCGGCGCGCTCGGCGTCGCCCAGTTCCTTGAAGAAGGAACGCCAGGCCTCGTCCACCGAGCCGGGATCCCCGGCGTAGCTGGCGTAGAGCCGTTCCATGTAGGCGGCGTTGTGGCCCTGCAGAAACGACGAGTTGCGGAACTGGTCGTTCGGGGATTGCTCGGTCATTGTGTTCCCTCCTGACGGAGCGCGCCGTCCTTGGCCGACGCTGCTTGACGCCCGCGGCTGACGGGTCGCCCCTGATCGGCCGCGGCGCGCATTCTCCGCGGCGATAATCGCGAATTCGTGGTGGACGAATCCCGTGACTGCGCGGCGACTCCGCTGCTCATGATCAACCGATCGCCTCCAGCACGGCCTCGCCAAGGGTGGCGGGGCTTTCGGCGACGACGATGCCCGCCGCCTTCATCGCTTCGATCTTGGATTCCGCGTCGCCTTGGCCTCCGGACACGATGGCGCCGGCGTGTCCCATGCGCCGCCCCGGGGGGGCGGTGCGGCCGGCGATGAATCCCGCGGTCGGCTTGGATCTGCCGCGTTTGGCTTCGTCGGCGAGGAACTGGGCGGCCTCCTCCTCGGCGGTGCCGCCGATCTCGCCGATCATGATGATGGACCGGGTTTCGTCGTCTGCGAGGAACCACTCCAGCACGTCGATGTGTTCGGTGCCTTTGATCGGGTCGCCGCCGATTCCGACGCAGGTCGATTGGCCGAGGCCGACGTCGGTGGTCTGCTTGACCGCCTCGTATGTCAGCGTGCCGGAGCGCGAGACGACGCCGACGCTGCCGCGCTTGTGGATGTGGCCGGGCATGATGCCGATCTTGCAGGCGTCCGGGGTGATGACCCCGGGGCAGTTCGGGCCGACGAGCGTCGTTTTGGATCCGTCCAGGGCGCGCTTGACGGTCATCATGTCCAGAACCGGGATGCCCTCCGTGATGCAGACGACGAGCGGGATTTCGGCGTCGATCGCCTCGAGGATGGAATCGGCCGCGAACGGCGGCGGCACGTAGATAACCGACGCGTCGGCCCCTGTCGCGGCCACGGCCTCGTGACAGGAATCGAACACCGGAAGGTCGAGATGTGTCCGGCCCCCCTTGCCCGGGGTCACGCCCCCGACCATCCTGGTGCCGTAGCCGATGGCCTGTTCGGAGTGGAAGGTGCCCTGGCTGCCGGTGAAGCCCTGACAGATGACCTTGGTGTTTTCGTCGACGAGCACTGCCATGCCGTTGGTTATCCTTTCGAGTCGGTCCTTCGAACCGTTCACAACACTGAAACGCACCCCCGCCTCCGGAAGCCGTCCTTCCGCCGCCGTTCCCGGCGAACCCTTCTGGAACCGCCCGTCCCCAGCGCGCGCCGTCTCCGAAGAGCGCGGGAAACCTCCGCCGTCCAGTTGAACGGCGACAACATTATCGCAGGTTCCGCCGCGTTTGTCCACGACAATTTCATCACCGGAAGCGGCCCGCCGAACCGCGCCCCCGCCTCGCCGCGCGGCCTCCTCGACGTTCCCGTCCCCGGAGGAACGGCTTCGCGTCCCACGGACACGGACGCCGAAAGTCAAGCCCGACCCACTCCGGAGTTCACCGCCTTTCCGGATGGGCGCCCGCGGTTCCCCGCTCCGGCCGTTCTTCTATACGCCCCGTGGAATCCGCGCATGCGGGTCGCCGCGAAGCGTCGTACTTCGCGGGGCGCGGGTTCGACCCGTCGGGGAACGCCGCGCGACCCGTCGGCCCGTGTCCGCTTGGACCGCCCTCCGACCCGGCCCGGACGCGCCGGAA
>JANQKA010000002.1 GCA_028281405.1 Hasllibacter sp.
TGGCTTCTGAACCTGCTGTACCTGCGTGGCGCCACGGATAGGGCCCATGTGCGCACCGGGTTCGGAGGCCGCAAAGTCACACTGGACGGCGGGATGTTCGTCCTGCCCATCCTGCACAGGGTGGCGTCGATCAATCTCGGCCTGTCGAAGGTCGCGATAAAGGTCGAGCGGGAGCACGGCTTGATCACTTCCGACCGAATGCGGGTCGACGTGGAGGCCGAGTTCTTCCTGCGGGTCCGTCCCGACAAGTCGTCGGTCGCTTTGGCCTCCTCGACGCTTGGCGGGGTAGTCAACCGTCCCGACGACCTCGCGGCCTTCCACGAAAGCGAGTTCCTCGGGGCGCTTCGTGCGGTCGCCGCGGGGCGGAGCCTCGACGAGTTGCACGAGGACCGGATGGGCTTCGTCGAAGCGGTGCGGTCTCGGGTCGCGCCCGTGTTGGCGAAGTACGGGTTGGAAGTGTCGTCGGTCGCGATCCGGAACCTTGACCAGACCGCGTTGGAGCACTTCGACACGTCCAACAGCTTCGACGCGGAAGGCCTCACGCGGCTGGTCGAAAAGGTCGAGGGGCGGCGACGGGAGCGCAACGACATCGAGCGGAAATCCGAGGTGGGCATCCGCGGGACGAATCTGGCGGTGGAGAAGGAGATCCTGTCGCTGGACCGGGAAAGCGAACTTGCTCGGTTGGAGCAGGAACGGGAGATCGAGATCAAGCGCGCCGCCCAGGTGGCCGAGATCGCCAGGGAGCGTGCCGAACGCGAGGCCGAGGCGGAAGCGGCGCGCATCGAGGTCGCCGAGTTGACCAACCAGCGCGAGATCGCCGCAAAGGAAAGCGTGGAGGTTTCCCGCCACGCCTCTGAGCGGGCGCTGGACATCCAGCGCGTTCAGCGCGAGCGGGATCTGCGGTGGCTGGAGATCGAGCGCGGAAAGTTCGTCGATCTGACCAAGTTGGAGGCGTCCATCCAAGTGTTGGCGAAATCCGTGGAGGAGGCCGGCGCCAGGGTTGACGCGGAGCCGAAGCTGACCGCGGCGGCCAAGGCTTCCGCTTCGGTCGACACCGCGCGGGACGTCGGGGCCGCGCAACGGGCCGCGGCGGTTTTGGAGGTCGAGACCGAGAGCGAGACCAGCTCCGAACGGGCGCGCGCCGCCGTGCGGGCGGAAGCGGAGAGGCTGTTGAACGAGGCCGAGAACGTGTTGACGGAGGACGCCCGGGCGGGCCGCCTGCGGGGGCGGCTGATTGGGAAACTGGAGGCGGTGATCGCGGAAACCGTCAAGCCCATCGCGAAAATCGAAGGCATCAAACTCGTTCAC
The DNA here is from genome assembly GCA_028281405.1 of Hasllibacter sp. Taxonomy (GTDB): domain Bacteria; phylum Pseudomonadota; class Alphaproteobacteria; order Rhodobacterales; family Rhodobacteraceae; genus JANQKA01. The sequence continues at coordinate 1,309 of JANQKA010000002.1, forward strand.
ATGGGCGGAACGCCCGCCGGTGGCGGCCGCACCCCCACCGACGAGGTCATCGACAGCGCGCTGCGCTACCGCGTGCAGGCTCCCATGATCGACGAGTTGATGAAGGAAATCGGGGTCGAGGGGGCGAACATTTCGAAGATGGGCGACGTGATGCGCGCCGCGAAGGATGCGCAAAACCTCGCCAAGGAGGCCGGAAAGACGGAGGGGACGGAAGATGATTGAGGTGCGCGTCACATCGGTGATTCCCGCCGAAGTCGGTCGTGTCTGGAGCGTGATCCGGGATTTCAACGGCATGCCCGCGTGGCATCCCCTGATCGACGACAGCCGGATCGAGACGGGAGCCCCGTCGGACCAAATCGGCTGCGTGCGACAGCTCACGCTCTCCGACGGGGCCGTCGTGCGGGAGCGGCTCCTGTCCCTGTCGGACTTCGATCGGAGCTTCGCCTACGAAATCGTGGAGGCGGACATTCCGCTTCTGAACTACGCCGCAGGTGTCGCGTTGGACCGGGTGACCGATGGAGAGATCACGTTCGGCCGCTGGTGGGCGAAGTTCGATGCTCCACCGGGCAAGGAGGACGAGTTGTCCCGGTTGGTCGCCGACGAAGTGTTCCAAGCCGGGTTCGATGCCCTGAAGGCACGGTTTGAGTAGGCGTGCCGGTGGCGTCGCGAGGGTATCGGAACGTCCGCCGCATTGTGCCGATGGTTATCGGGGCCGAGCCCGCGTCTTGGCATGCGATCATCCCACGTTGGCTTGGCGTCGTTCGACTACTTTTCCCGGAGATGAAATTCCGGAGATATCTTGGAACGGGGGACAGGGTTTGGACCGTGTCCCAGCCCGACATATCGTGCGTTCGCCGTCTAGACGAACGTTCAAGATGATAAAATTTACTGTGAAAGGCGTCCTTTCACGTCCCCCGAACCGCGTTCACCCGCCTATTCGTTCGCGGAGCGCGGCGGCAGCCGCCCCCGGGGATCCTTGAAATCACGGAATCCGCGTCCGAAAGGTGACCGGCGGCGGGAAGCCGCCGTTCCACGCGGGCGTGAAGCCTCGCTCCCATTCACCGAACGCGCCGCGACTTTCCGGTTACAGCCTCACCGATGCTGTTGCCGTGCCGCCCGTCCGCGGGGAAGCGCGCGGACGGGCGGCTCGGCGTCCCGGATGCTTCCAAGGTTTGGACCTGATCTCCGGGGGCGACGGGGTATCGGGTTAAACGCGGCCACGTTCTGAATCGCCCGCCAGTCACCGTCGCCGCCAACGGACACCCGAGCGTTTCGCGTTGGCGTCGGCCTCGACGCGCTCCATTCTGGGGCCGATCCGCCTCCTTCGGCCGCCCCACGCGATGTCGTTCGACCCGGAATCCCCCCTGGGCGCGGCTTTCGCACGTCCTTGGCGCATTGCACGTACTTGGCGCAGCGGCCGACCTTGGCGCATCGACCGTTCCGCGGTGATCGAATCATCCCGGCGGATGGCCGCAGTTTCGTTAGCTGGTCACCTTTTCCGCCTGAAATTGCTTGGGAAAGTGTGGTCGGGAGGAAATTGTCCCTTGATTTTATGAGTATAAAATTTTGAATTGTGTGAAAAAATATGATATAAGGATGGAGTTCGGCGAGTCGCGGGGAACCGCCGGATAGGATGCGCTGGGCTTTGAACCGACGACGGGAGGCGACGGAGGACAAGATGCGCGACGATTCTGTTCACTTCCCGAAACGGAAACCCGGAATCGCCGTCGCCGGGAGGTTTGTCCCATCGATCATCGCCGAGGGGGCCGAAGCGCCCTCCCTCCGCGGCCCGGGGCGTTATGGGGGCGATGGCGGCAAGGGCGCCTTGGGCGGCTTTCACCGCGAGACGGGGCGCTTGGCCGCGGGCGGAAACCGGATCGGCTCGCCCTCCGGCGGAGTGGGAAACAGCGCCGTTGAAGCGGGTGAGGGCGGAGTGGCGGGTGGTGTGGATCCAAGGAACGTCGACATGGAGAGTTCCCATTTTCCGGACGCCTACACCACGCGGAAGATCGGTCCCCCGCAAACATTCGCTCCGCCCGCGGGGAACGGGGGATGGGCCCTTCCACCGCCCGGCCCCGGCGGGTGGAAAGATCCAAATCATCCTTCCAGGAGATCGCCGCTGATCCCTCCTGTTTTCCGGAGTCCACCGACGTTTGGCCCGATGGTCCCGCCACAAGATCCCCCGCGATTCTCACCTCCCCAGCCCCTTCCTCCTCGCTATTCCAAGGCTTCCGCGACAAGGGCTTCGATGGCCAAATCCGTAGGAGTGGTTGGAGCGAGCCTTCTCTCGGTAATGGAGAATTCCGCGGGCGCGCGTCCTTCAACGGCCCGGATACGCCGGTGACGTGGCTTGGCGTTTACACCGGTGATCGCCCGTTTCGCGGTGGGGCACCGGACACTCAAGGGTCGAAGCCCTTCACGAGGGCGGCCGTTGATACTCCCGATTCTGGAGATTTACGTTGGCGTCAGGCGGGCATCGCGGAAATGTTCACCCCGGTCGCCGTTCCAGTCACGCACGCGGAGCGCAAGAACTCCGGACCGTTGTCCATCATGGGCGATGACCGTTCACGTCGATGTGATTGCGCGGTCGAACAAGGCATGCTTCGGGGAAGTGGCATCGCGGAATTGGGATCCGAAGCGCCGCGGTGGGGGAGAAATCAAAATCCACGCCAGCGCATATGGGAGGGTCGAAACCGTCCAATCGCGCGGCTTGGAAATGCCTCGATTCGGGCAGATTCGCCCGTTGGGTTGCCCAGTGCGGAGACGTACGCCACCGAATCCACAAGGGTCGGCGTTTTCCATCCGCCTCCGGCGTATCGGCCCGCTCCGCGGAGAAAACGAATCACTTTAGCGGGTGATTCGCGGCACCGCCGATCCAGCACCCCGATTTTTGCTCAATTTTCATCGAGAAAATGTGAAATTTGTTGAATTCGCCTTATTTTTATGAATAAATAAATGTTGATTGACATATGACAATTTGATACCTTACAAGGTCTGAAGGCGATTCGCGAGAGGATAATAGATAAGAATTCGTCGGCGCTTGGAGCGGACGAAGCAAAGGCAAGGAGGAAGAAGTGCGTAACGATTCGACATCGATCCACAACCACAATCCTTGGATTGACTGGGCGTGGATCCCGGTTTCCACCGGCATGGCCGCGGGAATCACGGCGGCGTCGGGACCGACCAATGTGTCGGCGGGGGTCTTTTCATCAAGGCGCAAGACGCGTCCATGGGCGGCGGCGGAAATCAATCGCCCGTCGACCGAGAAGGAATTCAACCGTGTGAAGTTGGCGTTGGCCAGGATGAAATCATCGGCGGAATGCCCGTGGCGGGGGACGGAATTGGCGCGGGCCTCGAAGCGGTCCTCGGCGATTTTGGCGAGGACGTGATAATCACTGGCGGCGGGGTCTTGGACGGCTGAGCCTCGGGCGACGCTGATTCCGGGGGCCCGCCGCCGCCGTCCGCGAGGGGGTGGACTGGCCGCATCGTCACCGGCGAACGGATCGCAAGGGAAGGGTGCTTTGTGTGCGGGGCTCCGCGGGTATCGCATCTGCGCGCCGTGGGGCGTGGCTGTGTGGCCGGCCCTGCAACCCAAGCCAAAATCTGGAGCGTGTTGGGAGCTCGTCGATCTTGGCGGATCAAAAGGGATCCAGCCTCGTGGCGCTCCAACGCATCATCCCGTCGAACCGGGGCCGGAGGTTTGAACGAAATCCGTGCGCGGGTATCGTTCGAGTTCTTTGGCGGGCGCGCCAAAAGCGTTCGCGCGGGAGAAAACGCGATATCGCGGGCCTCTACTCAATCTCCCAGTAATGGGCGACATCCGCGATTCGCCGATCGAAGGAGCGATGATCTCGAGCTTTGCTCTATTTCGAGCGGGCAATCCGGCGGTTCGGGAATCACGTTCCAGGTGCGGGACGAATCGGGACAAAGGAATTCCGCCGGAATATCCTCAACCCGGGTCGGGCATGGGTGGGAACATTCGCGGGATGCCGGAAAATCGGGAGATTGACGTGTGCCGGGTCGAGCTGCCGCGACACGAATTCAATTCCGCGGACGATGGGCGGAACGCAGCATATCATCGGCGCCGAGCACCGTCGACGACACGGGGTTCGGCCGAAATGGCTGCGCCCCCGCGCCGCGGTTATTCCGTTGGCGGGTTATCTGACGGAGGACGAAAAAACGGGACCGCGCTGACGCGCGGCCCCGAGACACAGAAATCGCCGCTATGGATTCAATGGTATTTTCGGCGACAAGGATACAGTTCCAGCATCGGGCTACAAAGTACAACAGAGGCCGGATACCCAAGATTGCGCGAGGTGCCACATGAGCCAATAATACCACAGAAACTTCAGATTCTTGAGATGCTTCAAGTGTCTCAAGTGTCTCAAGTGTCCCAAGCTGATTAGCGCCTTCACAATGACGTTTCCGAAAATTCGCAAGGGGCCCATGTTTTTTACTCCGGCCTGTATTTTCTTTCCCAGCTTTCGCTCGTTCACTGTTTTCTTCGTTTTTCCCTTCGGTCGTTTTTCCATTGTGGCTTCCTCAATTTTATTTTTGGGTTTGTGTCCGACCATCGCTCCATTCTTTTTTCCCATGGGGCTTCTTTCCATCATGGCTTCCTCCGTTCTCTTTTTGGACTTCCGTCCTTCCTTTGTTGACTTCTTATTTAGATTCAGGCTTCTTTCCATCGTGACCTCCTTCATTTTCTTTTTGGGTTTGCGTCCGTCCATCACTCCCTTCTTTTTCCCCCTGGGACTTCTTTCCATCATGGTTTCCGCCGCTTTCTTTTTGGGCTTCCGCCCTTCCTTAGTTGACTTCTTATTTAGATTCAGGCTTCTTTCCATCGTGACCTCCTTCATTTTCTTTTTGGGTGTGCGTCCGTCCATCGCTCCCTTCTTTTTTCCCTTGGGACTTCTTTCCATCTTGGCTTTCTCCGATTTCTTTTTGGGCTTCCGCCCTTCCTTTGTTGACTTTTTATTTAGATTCAGGCTTCTTTCCATCGTGACCTCATCCATTTTCTTTTTGGGCTTGCGCCCGTCCTTCGCCGTATTCTTTTCCCTCTGACTACTTTCCCACATGGATCCTCCTTTTGATTATTTATCTTGCGCCTTCTCATCCTGTCACTTTCGGTTACGCTTCACGTGACCGCGGAACGGATCCGCGGACTTTCGCGGTAAAATATCAAATTATTCCGCCGCCGTCAAACGACCAACACAACGTGGCGCCCCGCCGCGCCACCCGGTGCCGGAAAATTCCGCGTGGCCATGATAGATAGGGAGATTACTTAAATATCAGCGAGGACGAAGCAGCCTTTCCGTTTGCAAGCTCAGACCGTTGCCCCACTTTGCGCAACCCAGGAGCATCCCGTCCCCTGTGAAGCATGTTGAGCGCGGCGGTCACGTCCGCGTGAATACGATGGGCGCACGTAACGCTATGAAACCGCTCTCCCCGCCGGTTTCCACCGCCGCATAGCCACATTCATGGAATTCACGCGTTGTGTTCCGGGATTCCGCGATGTCGAACAAATCTTGTTGGATGGAATGTGTCATGGTTCCCCTTTGTTTTGGGAGCCGGGAAGGTGAATACCCTGCTTCCTCGCCGCGCGACAACGGGAGATCAAGCCCGTCATTGTTCATATGGTGTTTCCGTCCCGAAAACGCCCAGGCGTTCGTGGACATTGGAAGAAATCCCCAAAATAGCCAGAAAGGAACGTGCGTGCCTTGTCGATGTCCCGACCAGCGGCCCCGCGCCTTCGGTTGCGACGGAGCGGCGCGGGCCGAATCGTGGCGGTATAGGTCGCGGGGGTCTCCGAACGCCTCCCAGTCAAACTGCGCCAGTCGGATCATCTCCATGATTGCCTCGCTGCGGCCACGGAACCTTCCCGTCCCGATGGTTCCCGGCGTCCACCCACTTCGTATGGACGGGCCCGGCACGAGACGGCCTCCGTGGAGCCACCCGCCCGGGTCGCCCATCGCGGCGGAGGCGGCGGGGAAGCCGAGACATTTACGGGCCGCGTTCGGGTTCGGTCTCGCCATTCACCGCGGAGTACGGCATTGGGTTTCCGCCGGACGCATGCGTGTCGAGGGGGACGATGGGGACGCCGACGATTTGACTCCGCCTCCCGTCGCGCCGAGCCGCGGAACGCCCAACGCGCGGCCGGTTGGGAAACCAAGGGAGGAACACCCATGACCAACACATCAATCGGGACGCCGGAGCAGCTCCGCGATCCCAATTACACACCGGAGCTTCATCGCGCCGTACCGCTGGGAATCCAGCATGTGCTCGCGATGTTCGTCTCCAACGTCACGCCGGCCATAATCGTGGCCGGAGCCGCCGGCTTCGGCTTCGGCTCGAACAGTCCGGACTTCCCGGAGCTTCTGTACCTGATCCAGATGTCGATGCTGTTCGCGGGCATCGCCACCCTCCTGCAAACCGTCACCATCGGGCCGGTCGGGGCGGCGCTGCCGGTGGTTCAGGGCACGTCCTTCGCGTTCATCCCGATCATGATCCCGCTGGTCGCCGGCAAGGGCGTGGACGGGCTAGCGGCGCTTTTCTGCGGCGTGTTGGTCGGGGGGCTCTTCCACGCGCTGCTGGGCACGGTGATCGGCAGGATCCGCTTCGCCCTGCCGCCACTCGTCACCGGCCTCGTCGTCACGATGATCGGCCTGGCGTTGGTGAAGGTCGGCATCGAATACGCCGCCGGAGGCGTTCCGGCGAAAGCCTCGGGAGCCGCGTCCTACGGTTCATTGTCGAGCTGGATCCCCGCGCTTGTCGTGATCTTCGTGACCCTCGGCCTCAAGTTCTACGCCCGGGGCATGCTCTCGGTTTCGGCGGTGATCCTGGGCATCCTCGCCGGATACATCTACTGCCTCCTCGTGGGGAAACTGCCGTTCGAAGCGATCGCCGGATCGTGGGAGCGCGCCGCCGTGTTCGCCCTGCCGCAGCCGTTCAAATACGGCTTCGAATTCTCCGCCGCCGCGATCATCGGATTCTGTCTGATGGCCTTCGTTTCCGCCGTCGAGACGGTCGGCGACGTGTCCGGAATCACCAAGGGCGGCGCGGGCCGCGAGGCGACCGACGACGAAATCCGCGGAGCGACCTACGCCGACGGCTTCGGCACGGCGATCGCGGGCGTGTTCGGAGGGTTTCCAAACACCTCGTTCAGTCAGAACGTCGGATTGATCGCCATGACCGGCGTGATGAGCCGTCACGTCGTGACCATTGGGGCGGTATTCCTGATCATCTGCGGACTCATACCGAAAGTGGGCGGTGTGATCCGCACGGTACCGATCGAGGTGCTGGGCGGCGGTGTCATCGTCATGTTCGGCATGGTCGTCGCGGCCGGGGTCTCGATGTTGTCCGATGTGGTTTGGAACCGCCGGAACATGGTGATTTTCGCGGTCGCTCTCGCCGTGGGTCTGGGCCTTCAGTTGGAGGTGTTGAATGTCGCGCCCGGCTCGCCGAACGCGCTTCAACACCTGCCGGACACGCTGCGCGTGCTCGGGGCGTCGGGCATCCTGCCGGCTGCGTTGATCGCCATCGTTCTGAATCTGGTCCTTCCCGAGCGGTTGGCGGACGAGGCCAACGAGGAAATCTCCGGTGGTATGGCGGGCGGGGACACCGGAAAGCCGAAAGGATAGAGGATCCGAAGGACCCGGCCGAAGCGAAGCGCGGCCCGCCGGTCCGAATCGTTCTCCGTCGCGGCGTCTTCCGGACGCCGCGACGGTTTCAGATGGCGGCGCGAGCCGCATCCGTGACCCCGGTCATGCCGGGCGCCGCCCCGGTGGTCGGATCTCCGATGTCGCGATCCGTTTTCTTCGCTCCCGGCATGCGACCCCGCCCGTCGGAATGCCGGCTCGGCCGGGAAAGGCGGGTGACGCGTCCCTCGTCGGGAACTTCGTGACGCCGCCGCTCACCGGCATCCCCGCTTGACCTGAGCGGGAGGCGCGCCGCCCCGCCGCGGCTGAATCGCCGTTCGAGCGATTCCGCCATTTCTTCCGCTCCGGGCCGGTTTCTCTTCGCGGTGTGGCGGAATCCCCTGTTTCAAAGGGAATACGCGCTTTCCGGAGGCCGTGCCGCGGGGATCGGTCGTATCCGCGCAGGGGGAGTGTCATTTGGGTTGGCACCTTCCGGCTCCAAGAACCC
>JANQKA010000140.1 GCA_028281405.1 Hasllibacter sp.
TCGCCACCACGAAGAGGGTCGCGGGGAGGATGAACAGCGTCCGCTTGCCCCGCTCCCCGCGCAGAATCACCTGCGCCGCGCACAGGCAGGTCGCCCAGAGGAGATACCCGTAGAGCGCCAAACGCCAATTCGCCGGTCCAGCCTCCCCCGCGCCGCGGGTGTCGAAAAAGCAGTAAACGAAGGCCGCGACCATCGCGCCGAACGAAATCCGGACCAGCGCATTGCCGATCCGCCGGCGGCGGGGTCCGATGTCGTCGCCTGTCACCACATGGAGGAGATCGCCATCCGAGGACATCCGTGCTCCTTGGCTTCCATCGAAGGCGGAAAGCGGCCCGCCGGGCGGTTTCGGCGCGCCGGGACAATCCAGAGTTCCACCCGGTCCCTGTTATAGGCGCGCCGGGATTTGGATGGAATCCGTGCGGAAAGCCGCGAGGCGCTCTCCGCGGGACTCGGATGCCGCGAACGGCAACCGCGGAAGCGTTCAAGTCCGGCACGCCGCCCACGCCGCGTCAATGGATGAAGAATGGCGGACCCACATATGAATGGCGCGGTTCGCCGGCACGGCGAAGCGGTCCGCCTCGGCCATTTGCACGCCCGCGCCCGGAACCTGCCCGCGCACCCGCGAACGCGCCGACCCGACCCATTGGGAAAAGGAATGCGGGATCGACCGGCCCGCGCACCCGCGGACGCCCTTGGCGTTCGACGATTTTCTTCCGTTCACTCACGACCGGCCCGCGCGACCGCGGACGCGCCCCGCGGCGAATCATTTTGTTCGCGATGGCACACGTCCGCCCGCGGACGCCCGCGACTTGCGACAAGGGATTGCGGAGGCCGCAGGCCTTGCGCCTTGGATTGTCGGTTCCATCAAGGTCGCTGCCCTGACAATCGGAGGATGTCCCCTTGTTGCCACGGAGACGATTTCCCGGGGATAACGTTTTGGACTGTTGGCATTCGATTCCGATTGTCCGGGATCCGGCGGAGGGTTCGATCGGAATCGGGTGGCGATTCGCCGATTCGCCAGGGGTGATTTGCAGCCCCGTCGGCATGCCGCCCGGACGACTTGTCGAAGACTGGCGCAAGGCGCCGAAGACCCGCACCTTGGGGCCAGGCCGGACGACGGCCGGCGCGACCGGTTGGCGGCGGCGGTGATTCGCCGGGCCCGGGTCGGGTATTCCCGACGGTCCTCCATGACGGGCGACCGCTGGCGGCGGAGGGCGATGACCGGCGGAAGGCGTTCGGAGGGACCGGGCCGGGAGTTGGCATCCTCGATCGGTTGTCGCCGGTGGTGGTGATTCGCGAATCGCTCCGGGGTGATTCGCGGAGCATGTGGCGAGCCGTCCGGTCGAACCGCGGCGGCGGGCGCATGTGTTCCGGGAACAAGACTTTGGAACGGACTGAACGTCGGTGCGCGCGATCGATCATCGGCGGCGGTGATTCGCCGGGCCCGGGCCAGATATTCCCGACGGTCCTCCATGACGGGCGACCGCGGGCGACTGAGGGCGATGACCGGCGGACGGCGTCCGTCGGGATCGGGCCGGGAGTTGGCATCCGCAATCGATCGTCGCCGGTTGTGGCGATTCGCGAACCGCTCCGGGGTGATTCGCGGAGCATGTGGCGAGCCGTCCGGACGAACCGCGGCGCCGGGCGCATGTGTTCCGGGAACAAGACCTTGGAACGGACTGAACACCGGTGCGCGCGATCGATCATCGGAGGCGGTGATTCGCTGGCCCGGGTCGGGAATTCCCACGGTCCTCCGTGACGGGCGACCGCTGACGACCGAGGGCGATGACCGGCGAAAGGCGTCCGGAGGGATCGGGCCGGGAGTTGGCATCCGCGATCGGTCGTCGCCGGTGGTGGTGATTCGCGAACCGCTCCGGGGTGATTCGCGGAGCCTGTGGCGAGCCGTCCGGA
>JANQKA010000163.1 GCA_028281405.1 Hasllibacter sp.
GGCGCAGGCCTTGACCTCCTTCGGGCGGATGGCGCGGGAGGCGTTGGCGATGTCGATGGTGTTCTCCCCCACCCCTTCGCAGAAGCGCTTGAGCCCCGCGGAGGAACCGCCGGACTCGACGACCGGGGTCGGGAAGTCGGTGTTCTCGCCGAAGGCCTCGGCCACGATGGAGGCGTAGGGCAGCACGGTGGAGGATCCCGCGATCTGCACCTGATCCCGGGCGGAAGCGGCGGAGGCCGCCGCGACGGCCAGCGCCGGGACGAGGATTCTGAGGAAGTTCATCTGGCTTGCTCCGGTGTTGATTCGTGTCGGGCGCGGATCCCGCGCGTGTGTCGCACGGCCCGGGCGCGGGATGTAGGGGGGACGAGAAGCTTTTGCGATACATTTGTGGGAATTTTCTGTCAAATGCCGGGTTCCCGAGTAAATCGCCGTTCCTGGACCGCCGTTCCGCCGTACGAATCGCCCGCCAAGCGGTCTGACGGTCATGTTTGGCGCGATCCCGGCCGGCCATCGCGATTCGCGGAAGCCGATTCCCTCGGGCGGTCCTTCCGCGGCGGTGCGGGAATCGCGTGGACCGGCACGGCGGATCCGTGTCTCGCCGGGACACAGGCGGGATCCGGGTCGCCGGACCACCCCGCCCGGTCGAGCTTCGCGGATCCTCACCGCTCCTCACTCCTTTCCTGGCGTGCGGCATCGCCGATTGTGGCAGGGCGGATGTCCACCACACCGACGCGACACCGCGATGAGGCATCATCGTCCCCGCCCCACGAGCGATCTCGAGGAGCGTGGCTCCCGCGGGACAGGATTCCGGAGGCACGGATCATGCCGGCCGAGAGGATTTATCTCAGCAACAGGCATTATTTTCCTCCCGATCCCGTTCATTGTGCAATTGGAGCGCGGCAAATTCCAACACGAACAGGATCAACACCGTCGTGGCTCCTCCGAAGGTGATCCAACCGAGGTTTTGACGGTATTCCCTCTTGCCGCGCTCCCGCTCCACCGCCCGGTTGGCGTAACCTTCGCGGATCCAATGTTCGACAGCCGGATCCAGGCTCGATTCGGAATCCGAGGACTTCGGCGCGGGCATCCCGTGGTATGCTTCTTGGTGGATGCGTTGCTCGGCCCGCGGCGAAAGACCGCATCCCATCTGGAGGGCCAACGCGCCGATCAAGAGCGACAGGCCCGCCGCGCCGGCAATGGACCTGATGATCCGGGCGGTGGCCGGCCCGCCGACCTTGATCCGCACAATGGGCGGAGGGGTTCCCGAATCCGACGGAATCCGCGCCGCTCCTTCTCCGTCAGGGAGACCAGGCGCTCGACGGACGGACGCGGCGCGGGACGGCCGCCACAGGGAATCGCTCGCCCGCGCGGCACGGCCTTCCGAAGCCCGTGGAAGAGAGCGGTCGGTGATGATTCTCCGGCTATTCACTAAAGATGCTCCGAGTCGTCCACGAATTCCACCAAAAAGAACAGGGACTCTCCGACCAACCACAACCAGAACGCGGAGTAGGCGAAGGTCGTCCCGCGCTGGATCCTCCTGCGCCGCAAATACGCTTCACGCTCCGCGTGTTCGTGACGAAGCCAATGCTCGGTGACCGGATCCAGCGACAGCGCGGAACCGAACTGTGCGTCCGAATCCAAGGGCGATTCAGAGTCCGGTGTAGCCAACGACGTCGACGGATCCCCGGGAGCGGACGGCGCCTCGAAATCGCCAGACGCTCCGGGATCCGGCGAAGCCAAGGGGTCCGGCGAAGCGGATGATTCGGAAGATGCTCCGGGAACGGGTGGAGCCAATGAGTCGAGCGGCGTCCCTGGAACCGGTGGCGCCACCGAGCCGGGAGTCGAGCCGGGCACGGGTGGGAGCGATACGTCAAGCGGTGTCCCGATAACGGGCGGGGCCACGGCTGCGGAAGAACCCCCGGAAACGGATGGAACCGCCGGGTCGGGCGGCAATACGTCGTCGGACTCGGCGACGGCCTCGGATGGCGGCTCGGCCACCGCGAAATCCGGCAACGGCGCGTTTTGATACGCCTCCTCGTACGCGCTCCGCCCGCACCCCGGCGGGATCCCGATCAACAGGCACAGAGCGAACACACGACCGGGCACGGACACGATTGCGACCTCTTACGCTCCAGACCACATGAAGGGAGCGTCCGTTCGCCTTGCTGGCTCGACGCCCCGCTGGGTTGCGTCTGGAGATGACAACCACCCGGCGAAGGTCTTCTACCTCCCGTGTCGGGATCAGCAACGTGAAATTGGACGCGGAAGCCCTAGAAAACAAGAACTTCCAGACCTTCCTGCTGTCTCGTGTTTGGAGTTTTTCATCGAATCACGGACGAATTCACGGCGTGCCGATCGTGGAAATCATGCCGCGCGACCACCGAATCGCCCTGATACCGCGAGACGAATCACCCGAGCGAATCACCTGGTGGGAGATTCGCGCGCGAAACGCATCTCCACTCCGCCGCGGCACGTCCACCTGCCAAGGAACGGTCTGCTTCAGGCGCCTCAGACTTCGGAAACCCATATCACCCGGGGCATTCGTGCTTGGGACAATCGCGCTCGCGGATCCCCTCCATCCGCTCGACCAACCCGGTCGCATCGCTGTTGCCGATGGTAACCCGAAGCCACGGGTGGTCCTTCCGCGGCGGCGCGGGAATCGCATGTATCCGCACGGCGGAACCGTGTCCCGCGGGGCCACCGGCGGGATCCGGGTCGCCGGACCACCCCACCCGGACGCGCCTCGCGGACCCACACCGCTCCAGATCCTGTACCGGCGCGCGTCATCACCGATATTGGTTGAGGGGATGGCCTCCACTCCGACGCGCCACCTCGATGAGGCATCATCGATCCACCGCAATTATGGTTTCGCGGAGGGTGACGCCCCAGGGCTGGATTCGGGAGGAATCACGAATCATGCCGAGCGATGGGATTTATCCCCCGCGACAAAGAGTTACGCGTTGAACTGAATATGATCCGGCGCCGATTCGGTCGCGAGCCGGAAGATCTTTGATCCGGGTCCGGGGCACGTCGATTTGGAATCCGGCCGCCTTGCGCCGAATCCGAACGTTGGCGGACGAGGTCGAAATGCCCCTTCCCTTCGAGCGAATCCGTCCAACGTGGAATGCCCCTCGGCGACATCCACGCCCGGTCCCAGAGCCACGCGCCTTGAAACGGCATCAGGGGCGTTGCGCGACGAGTCCGCCGCAAAGAGGCGTTGGGTCATATCGGAAGTCGCCGTGTCCGCGCGGAACGACGGCATCGGTTCCGCCCGCGCCACCAAGGAAATTCCGCACAAGCGGCGGTCAAGGTCGGTTTGGCGGCCCATGTTCCGGGAGCCGCGCTTCGCCGCGAACAAAGCCGCCCGACCGGAATCCCGCACCTCCGAACCGTCCCCATGATCCGCCGACCGCCGCAATCATTCCTTTCTCGCGATAGCTTCGCCGTCACGGATTTCCGTAGTAACGTTCCATCGCCGACTTCGGTATGACCCGCCGACCACGTTCCAGCGGGGACTATCCCTTCCGTGCATTGATCCACGGTGCCTCCGAGTGTGTCTGTGCGCTCAGCCACAGCGGCGTTTTGTCCCCGTAGTGGTCCAGCACCTCATCGATCATCCCGCGCTCGTCATCGTCGAACACGTCCGGGTCGCCATCAAAAGTTCCCGCGTCGACGAAGACAATCCCCTTGTGCGCGGCGAAGAGCGCGGGACAGGCGGGCCCGTTCACCCACGCCTCGATCCGGTCCCGGAACAGCGGGCGGCCTCGCAAGGCCAGCGACCAACACTGGCAGTAGTAGACAAGCTTCCGCAACTTGACGGCCGTCATCCCGCCCAGGTCGCGGAGGATGTATTCGGCGAGGCAGAACACCTTCATGCCAATTCCTCCTTGGCCATGTCGCGGATCATCCGCGACATGGGCTTCGTGGCGGACAATAGTCTCGGCGTATAAAGGAAACAGCGCGAGAATTTGGAAATTTCTTCAATCGCCGGACCGCCCCGCTCCGGACGATCGGATGGCCACGATCCCGGACGTCCACCATGTCCTTGGACCAGTGAACCGCGTTCATTTCCGCCTTCCTCCGCGGGAGCACGGATGGGCGGCGGCATGAACCCGCGGGACGCGGACCCTTCTTCGGGGGAATCCGGCTTCCCTCCCCCCGCGGCGGAGCCGAATTGCTTCATTCGCCCGGCTCCGGCCGCATTCGTCCCAACCGTCACGATCCAAGTGCGCCCACCCTCTGTTTTGGATTCAGCCCCTCCAACGGGGCTTTCCGACAAGGGTCGTCGAACACCCCCGAGCACTCCGCTCCAACGCGGTCCCCGCCCATCGTCGGGCACGAACGCGGCCGGAAGCGCGCTTCGCCGATCCCGCGAGGCGGTCGCGCGCGGAGCGCAATACGCGAGTTCGCGGGCGAATGTGCTAATTCCGAACATCCGGAAGAAAGCCCATCCGGAAGAAAGCGGTTCCCGCCCCACCTCGGGACGGCACACCGCGCAGGAATGCCCGTGAGTGTGTCGGAACACGCGTGACCGCGACATCATCGTCCCGTCGGTATTCGCGGCCCGCCCACCCGGCGGCGGTCCCGAGGGCTTCCTTTCCGGAGAGATTGGCACTATATGGGGGAATCATCAACCTTCGGAAAGACGGACCCATGACTCACATTCACAGCCTTTCGAAACGCGCCGCGGCAGCCGCGGTCGCCCTTTGCCTCGCGCTCACCCAGGCCTGCACGCCCGTCGACGACGTCAGCGCCGCGCCGGGAACCCGGACCAAGCAGGGAGCCATTGGCGGAGCCATCGCCGGCGGCTTGGTGGGTATCGCCAGCCAACGTGGCGGAACCAGCCAGGACCAGTTGCAGGGAGCGCTCTTGGGAGCATTGGGCGGCGCCGCGGTGGGCGCGGCCGTCGGCGCCAACCTCGACAAGCAGTCGGCGGAGCTCAGGCGCTCCCTCGACAGCCAGATCGACGTGCAGAACAAAGGCGACTACATCGCGGTCAACGCGCCGGGCAGCCTGCTGTTCGCTTTCGACAGCGACCAGTTGTCCTCCGATGGACAACGCAACCTGCGCAGCCTCGCGGGCAACCTCGCGACGTATCCTGACAGCACGATCGAAGTCGTCGGCCACACCGACAATGTCGGGTCCGAGGAGTACAACAACAATCTCTCGGTGCGGCGGGCCAACAACGTGAGCAACGTTCTCCAGTCGAACGGCGTGTCGACGGGCAGGCTCGTCGCTTACGGGCGCGGCGAAAGGATTCCCATCGCGACGAACGACACCGCCGCCGGACGGCAGGCGAATCGGCGGGTCGAGATCAACATCCGCCCGACCGGTTGATCCATCCCCGTCGGCGGACGCCGACGACGAGCGCTTTTCATCGCCCGCGGCGCGAAATCCCAGTGAATCCGCCGCGGGCGGTCGTGCGCGGGGCCACCAGGCATGCGCTTGGACCCACGCGATCGCCGCCTCCATCGGCGAACCGGGCGTATGCGTGACCGTCGTCCGCGCCACGCTCGCGGCTCTTTCGACCGGCCCGATGAACCGCCGAAGGCCGTGCCCGGTCACGCGCGATTGACTCTTCCGACGCCTGGCGTCCATCGGAGCCGATGGTTGGCGCACCGCGGGGCGGACGGAACATCCCGGCACGGATGCCCGTCGACGGGATTTGAGATCAAAGGGGTTCGGGCCGCATCATCGGCTCATTGAAGACGGGGAAGGCATCGGAATCCACGAATGCGGTCCCCGATCGAGAGTCTCCGCCTTTTGGCTGTTCCGGCGGCTCACGATCTTCCAACCCGTTCCTTCTTCATGCGCCAACGCGGGCCGAAATGGCGGAGGAGAAAGCAAACCGGGAGGCGGGTTCGCAGCCTTTTGGCGGGGTCCGACGGCACGGCCCCCTAAGCCCGAATCATTTCCATTCGAAAACCGAAGCATCGGGAGAGCCCCGATCATCCCGTTCCGCGACCGGAAGAAGCACCGGGAACACAGACCCCTCCCCCGAACGGAAGGATATCCTCGGCCGGCCCCTTTGACGCGCCACCATGCGCTTCTCGATGGCCGGTCCCAGGCCGGTTCCGCCCTACTCCCGCGACCCGTCGCCGTCGACCCCGTGGAACCGCTCCGTCAGGCGGGGAAAGCGGCGCTCCTCGATCCCCTCGCCGTCGCCCGAGTCGTTCAACCTCCACGCCGCCGAGCGCGGCGTCGGCTCGCGCTCGCTCGCTCCGCGTCCGGCGACACGCGCGCGCCGCCGTATATGATCCCGCTCTCCACGAGGCTCCGCCTCATCCGCGGGAGTTGGTCGGAGTCGCCCACGGCCAACGCCTCTGGGTCCACCCAGTTGTGGATGGCCACGCCATTTCCAGCGCCGGCGGCTCAAGCATGGAAACCGCTCGGAGCGCCACGTCGGCGAGCCGGACGGAAGCCGCGGGACTCCGCCGCTCCCGTTCCGCCATCCGTCCGAGCGTCAGCGGATCTTCGACAAGCCTCATACGAGTCGTCCCGCGCACCATCGTGTCCAGGAAACGCCCCCGCGCCTCCGGATCATCCTTCGGCGGGTCCGGTTCGTGTTGACGAGCGACGAAACGCCCCCACGCCTCCGTATCATTCTCCCGCGCCGCGCCCCCGAGCGTTTCGATGAACCCCGCGGGCGCCGTCAGGGGGGCGCTCGGTTCAAGACCGACGTTCGCAACGATTTCGCGGAGCGTCCTCGCAGCCGCCTCCGAACGGCGCGATCCTCGAAAACAGCGTGAGGCCATCGCGCATCGGACTGATCGTCACCTCGTGAACGCCACCCTCGCCCGGATACCGGGCCACCGCGCGCGCCCCGGCACCCCGCGTCCATCGCCTCGAGATCCGCCGGTTGGCGTATCGGCGCGGCCAAGTGCCTCCTTCGCGGTCGGGCCCGAACAGGGATTCGGCGGCTGGGTTCAGGTGGGTCAACCGTTCAGACGGGTCGAGCGGAACCACCGGGGCGGGGATGCCGCCGAGCGCGTCCCGCGCCTCGGTCACCCCGTGTCCGCCCCGCCGACCGCCGCCGCGACCGCGGTTGTGAACTCCGATTTGAGAACGCCGATGTCCTCGATTCCGACCGACACCCTGAAGAATCCCTCGGAGACTCCCATCGCGGCGCGCTCTCCATCGGTCAGGCCGCGGTGGGAGGACGACGCCGGGTGGCTCAGCGTTGTTCCCACGTCGCCGAGCGTCGGAGCGAACGCCGGGCCGCCCGCCCCCGCCAACCTGTTCGCCGCCGCCCTGCCACCGGCGATCTCGAAGGACAGCATGTTGCCCCCGCGACTCCCCAAAAGGGCGGCCGCCCTGCCGCGGTCGGGGTGATCGGGACGCGTGGGATAAAGGACCCGGATCACGCCCGGCAGTCCGGAAAGATGATCGGCCAGCGCGGCGGCGTTCGACTCCGCCTTGGCGAATCTCAGGTCGAATGAGTACAGACCCCTCTCCGCCATCCAGCAGTCGAAGGGCGAAGGCGTCAGTCCCATCGTCACGGCGGCGTCGGCGATCCGCGCGCGGACCTCCGGATCGCGGGCCGCGGCGTATCCAAGCATCGCGTCCGAATGGCCGGCGAGGAGTTTGGTCACCGAATGGACGACGATATCGGCCCCGTGTTCGAACGGCCGGTACGCCGCGGGCGTGGTGAAGGTGTTGTCGACCGCCACGGGCACGCCGGCCTTTTTTCCGGCGGCGAATATCCCCTCCATGTCGGCCACGCGGATCGTCGGATTGGAAATCACCTCCACCAGGATCAGCCGGGTTTCGGGCCTGATCGCCGCCGCGATGGATCCGGCGTCGGTCGGGTCCGCCAGGGTCGCTTCGATTCCGAAACGCGGAAGCCACTCCGACAGCAGGCGCAGGGAGCGGCCATACAGTTGATCGCCCGCCACGACGTGCTCCCCGGTCGACACCGTCGCCAGGACGGACGCGGCGACCGCCGCCATGCCGGATCCGGTCACGACGCCGCCCTCCGCCCCCTCGAGCGAATCGATCATTCCGGCGACGACCGCCGCGTTCGGGTGTCCCTCGCGGCTGTAGGTCCACCCCGCGTCGCGTCCCGAATAAAGCGCGTCCAACGCGTCCGGGGTTTCCGCCGCGTAAACGACGGAAGCGGACAGCGGCGTTGCCACGGGCCGGGAGTCTCCCGCGGGCCAAGGCCTCCGCCGGATGGGATTGAAGCCGGAAGTCACGGTGATCCGAGGGCCGTCAGATTCGATCTGAACCGGCGCATGTTCGCGACATAATGCCTCGCCGAGAGGATCAGGGATTCCCTCGCCGGCCCGTCGAGTTCCTTCACCACGCGTCCGGGCGCGCCGAGCACCATGGAACCGTCGGGGATTTCCTTTCCCTCGGTCACCAGCGCGCCCGCTCCGATCAGGCATCCGCTTCCGATCCTGGCGCCGTTCAGAACCGTCGCCCCCATGCCGACGAGGGAGCCGTCGCCGATGGAACATCCATGCAGGATCGCCTTGTGGCCAATCGTGCAGTCCGCGCCGATGGTCAGGGGATATCCCATGTCCGTGTGCAGTACGCAGTTTTCCTGGACGTTGGATCCGCGGCCCAGAACGATCGGCTCGTTGTCCCCGCGCAGCACCGCCCCGAACCAGACGGAGGCTCCCTCCCCGATCCGCACCAAGCCGACGACATGCGCTCCCGGAGCGATCCAAAAATCGCCGCCGTCGGGAAGCGTGGGGCGTTCGCCCTCCAACGCGTAGAGAGTCATGGGTCCACCTCGAAGTCCCGTTGAATTTCGCGGACGTGGTCGGCGATGGCGTAACACGGGAAGCGGCCAATCCCTCCGCCGATGACACGCGCTCCGGAAGCGGTCCAATGACCGCCTCCGTCCGGACGGGCGGGGCTTTCGCCGCCCAAAGCATGGAATTTCATGTCGCTTCCCCGAAGTCCGGTTGAAGTCCGCGGGAATGGTCGGCGATGCGCGGGCACGGGCCACGGCCCATCCCTCCGCGGACGACACGCGCTCCCGCGGCGGTCCAATGATCGCCACCGTCCGGAAGCGCGGGGCTTTCGCCGTCCGATGCAAGGAATTTCATGTCGCCTCCCCGAAGTTCGGTTGAAGTCCGCGGGAATGGTCGGCGATGCGCGGGCGCGGGCCACGGCCCATCCCTCCGCGGACGACACGCTCCCCCGCGGCGATCCAATGATCGCCTCCGTCCGCAAGCGCGGGGCTTTCACCGTCCAAGGCACGGTATTTCATGGCGTTTCCTCGAAGTCCGATTGAAGTTCGCGGACGTGGTCGGCGATGCGCCGGCGCTGGCCCCGCCGCATCCGCTCGGCGGTGATGATGGTTTTAAGGCGTTCCCCACAGGTGTCCAGATCGTCGTTCACGAGCACGTAGTCGTAGGCTTCCCAATGGCTGATTTCGTCCCAACTGCGCTGCATG
>JANQKA010000171.1 GCA_028281405.1 Hasllibacter sp.
CCGTGCCCCCGTGCGCGCGGGAAGCAATCACCACGGCGACAACCTGGCCTTCCTTCAAGGCTCCGGCCCTCGTGCGCGCGGGAAGCAAGGAACGAGGACCGTCCCCACATCGATTTCGATCTCGTCCATCCGGCCCTCGTGCGCGCGGGAAGCTAAGGAACACAACGGGGAGATTGTGCAAGGGTCTTCAATTCTTTGGTCAGCCGGTGATGTGTTCCCGCCGGAGGAGGCGCAGCTCCAAACGGCGCCAAGTCTTTGCATCGACGCGACGTCCGGGTCCGCGCGGGTCCGCGGCGGCCGGAATTTCCGAAAAGGGAAACGCCCCGCATGCCCGCCCGCCGTCCATCGCCGCGCCCGACCGGAACCCTGCGGGCGGCGACCGGAATCTCCGGCGCGGAAGCCGTTCGGGATGCGCCGCCCCCTCGTCCATCGACGCCATGTCCGGGCGCGCGCTTCGTGGCGGCGCGCGGGGACTTCGGGAATGGAACCGACGGCGAACGCCCCTCCGCCCTCCATCGCCGACCCCGACCTGGCACTCGCTCCACGGCGGCGGTCGCGCCCCCTCCAGGGGAACCTTCCCGGTAATCGCCGCGGCGTTCATCAACCAGACGCCACCTCCCGCGCCGAAGGCGCCGTTGACTCCCGTCCCGCATTCGGCGTATGCGGCGGCCGTTCCGGAGTCCGTCAAAACTCCGGTCCCGGCGACCGCCCGGGATCGACGTCCGCCAGCGCGTTGCGCCCGCGGGCGCGGTCGCCGCGTGGCCCGCCGCCGCAACGCTCCGGACGCGGGGCATCGAATCGGTTTCCGGGAGGCCACCTCCAATGTTCGAGTCATTGTCGGACCGCATCGGCGGCGTTCTGGACCGCTTGACCAAGCAGGGCGTGCTGAGCGGGGACGACGTCGAAACCGCCCTGCGCGAGGTGCGCGTCGCGCTGCTGGAGGCCGACGTTTCGCTGCCCGTCGTCCGCGCGTTCATCAAGGCCGCGCGGAGCAAGGCCACGGGACAGGCCGTCACCAGATCGGTGACGCCGGGGCAACAGGTCGTGAAGATCGTCCACGACGAACTCATCGCCGTCCTGGCGGGGGACGACCCGGAACCCGGGCTGCTCAAGGTCGACAACCCGCCCGCGGCGATCCTGATGGTCGGGCTGCAGGGCGGCGGCAAGACGACCACCACCGCAAAACTCGCCAAGCGGCTGACCGAACGGAACGGCAAACGCGTCCTCATGGCCTCGCTCGACGTCAGCCGGCCCGCCGCCATGGAGCAGCTCCGGATCCTCGGTGGCCAAATCGGCGTCGACACCCTGCCCATCGTCGAGGGCGAATCCCCGGTCAAGATAGCCAAGCGGGCCAAGACCCAGGCGTCGCTCGGCGGATACGACGTCTTCTTGCTCGACACCGCTGGACGCCTGTCGATCGACGAGGAGTTGATGCGGCAGGTCGAGGAGGTCCGCGACGTCTCCGCCCCGCGCGAAACGCTTCTCGTGGTCGACGGGCTCACCGGCCAGGACGCCGTCGAAACAGCCCGGAATTTCGACGGGCGGATCGGCATATCCGGCGTGGTGATGACCCGGATGGACGGCGACGGCCGCGGCGGGGCCGCGCTCTCCATGCGCGCCGTCACCGGCAAGCCGATCAAATTCGTCGGAGTCGGCGAGAAAATGGAGGCGCTCGAGGAATTCCACCCCGAGCGGATCGCGGGGCGCATCCTGGGGATGGGCGACATTGTCTCGCTCGTCGAAAAGGCGCGGGATACCCTTGAGGCCGAGCAGGCGGAGCGCATGCTCAAGCGCTTCCGGAAAGGCCTGTTCAGCATGAACGACATGAGAAGCCAGATTCTGCAGATGCAGAAGATGGGGGGAGTGGAGGGCGTTCTGGGCATGCTGCCCGGCATGAAGAAGATGGCCGGCCAAATTCTCGGCGCGGGCGTGGACGACGCGATGCTGAAGCGTCAGATCGCGCTCATCGACTCCATGACGAAGGTGGAGCGCGCCAACCCGCACATCCTCCAAGCATCCCGCAAGAAACGCATCGCCAAGGGAGCGGGACTCCAGGTTTCCGACCTGAACAAACTCGTCAAGATGCACCGCCAAACCGCGGATTCCATGAAAAAACTCGGCAAGTCCGGCATGTTGAAGGGCGGCGACATCATGGACGGGATTTCGACTTCGGAGGCGCCGGGCGATGCGCGGGACCGGCTCGCCGACCAACTTCCGGCGGATGGCCTGCGGGGCATCATGGGCAACCTTTCGGGAATCGGTGGCCCACCCGCCCCCTCCCGCCTCCGCGGATTCGGAAGAAAAAAATGATCGGCCCGATCCACCCATCCCCCCCGCCCCTCGAAGGGATGCGGAAGCCCCGCGCCGCCGCGGCGCGGGGAACGGCCCCGCGCGCGGATCGTGGACCGCGGAGCGTCGGCCCCTTTGGGGATCCGGCGCCGCGTGGCCGGAATCGGTTCGGGGGATCGGCATGACCGCCGTCGATTTCCGTATTCCCGAGCTCGATACCGACCGGCTGCGCATGCGGCTGCCTCGCCCCGACGACTTCGACGCCTACGCGGAGTTTCTGGCTTCCGAACGCTCGACGCATGTCGGCGGTCCGCATCCCCGCGACGAAAGCTTCAGGATCTTGTCGGCGATCATCGGCCAATGGTGGCTGCGGGGATACGGCAGCTGGCTGGTGGCCGACCGTGACACCGACGCGCCCCTCGGGATCGTCGGGATCCTTCGGCCGCCGGGCTGGCCAGAGCCCGAGATCGGCTGGTCCGTGTTTGAATCGGCCGAGGGAATGGGGATCGCCCACGAAGCCGCTCTGGCCGCGCGCCGATTCGCTTATGGAACGCTCGGCTGGAACAGGATCGTTTCCCTGATCGCACCCGGCAACGCGCGCTCCGCCGCGCTGGCGCGGAGGCTCGGATGCGTGGAGGAGGGCGAATTCAACCACGGGACCCATGGCCCCCTAACGGTCTGGGTCCATCCCTGTCCGGAAAACGCCGGCGCGCGCCGAACTCCGCCGGGGGGTCGAAATGACGGATGACGCGGCGCTCGCCGCCGAGGTTCTCAAGGGCCACCGCGATTCGATCGACCGCCTCGACGCGATCCTCGTCTACACGCTCGCCGAACGGTTCGCCCACACCCAGGCGGTGGGCCAGCTCAAGGCCGAGCACGACCTTCCGCCCTCCGATCCCGCCAGGGAGGAGGAGCAGATCACCCGGCTCGAACGCCTCTCCCGGGAGGCCGGACTCGATCCGGAATTCGCCAGAAAGTTTCTGGCGTTCATCATCGACGAAGTGATTCGTCACCACAAGCAACGTCAGGAAAACAAGGAAAATTCCCCATGGCCATGAAAATTCGCCTCGCCCGCGGCGGTTCCCGGAAACGTCCCCACTACGCCATCGTGGCCTCCGACAGCCGGATGCCGCGCGACGGCCGCTTCAAGGAGAAGCTCGGCACCTACAATCCCCTGCTTCCGAAGGATTCCGAGGACCGGGTGAAGATGAACATGGACCGCGTTCGGTTCTGGCTCGACCAGGGAGCCCAGCCCACCGACCGGGTGTCCCGCTTCCTCGAAGCCGCCGGCGAGAAGGAGAAAACCGAGAGAAGCAACCCCGACAAGGCCAAACCCGGAAAGAAGGCGCGGGAGCGCGCCGAGGAGAAGGCGACGAAGGCCGCCGCGGTCGACGCCGCCGTGGATGGAGCCGCGGAGGCCGGGGCGGCCGAGGCGGCTTCGGCCGAATCGGACGGGGCGGACTCCGATCCCGGGGCGCCGGAGGAGGCGGTCGTCGAACCGGCGGAGGAAGCCCCCGCGACCGGGACGGAGGAGGAGGCTCCCGCCGAAGCGGCCGGTGACGGGGAAGAGGACGCGGGGTGACCTCCGTGGCCGACCGGTCATATTTCGTGGGACTCGCGGATCGCTTCCATGTGGACATGATGCGCTCCGACGGGGTCGTGGTCCTGGGAATCAGGAACGACGCGGGAGTGCGCCGGGTCAAACCGGGCGACCGCGTCGCGTACTATTCCCCGAAGGAGGCTCCGGACGGTCCGCCGTTGCGCGCGTTCACCGGGCTCGCCGAGGTCGCCGGAGGCGGGCCCTTCATGTGGCCGAAGGATGAACCGGAGATCTGGGCCCGCCGCGCCGATTGGCTGGAACACGCGGTGGACGTTCCGATCCGCGTTCTGCTCGAAAGCCTCGAATTCATACGGAACCCGAAGAACTGGGGATTCTATCTCCGGGGTTCCTACCGGGAAATCGGCGGCGGCGACCACGCCCTCATCTCGCGGGCAATGATGGGAGGCGCCGATGGCTGACAGGGTCTGCGTCGGGGCCGTCGCCGGGGCGTTCGGCGTTCGCGGAGAGGTGAAGCTGAAGTCTTTCTGCGCCCGGCCGGAATCCATGGGCGACTACGGAACGCTTGCGTCCGAAGACGGAAGCCGAAGCTTCGAGGTCGAGATCACCCGGGCCGTGAAGAACGGCTTCGCCGCCAAATTGACCGGGGTGCGGACCAGGGAGGAGGCCGACGCGTTGCGCGGAACGCGGCTCTACGCTCCACGCGAAGCTCTGCCGACCCTGCCCGACGACGAATTCTACCACGCGGACCTGATCGGCCTTCCCGTTCTGGATGGCGGTGGAGTGACGTTGGGTAAGGTCAGGGCCGTCATCGAAACCGGCGCGCACGACATTCTGGAACTCCACGCGGCCGGGGGCGAAGGCGCCATCCTGCTGCCATTCACCAAGGAATCCGTTCCCACGGTCGATCTCGCGGCGGGGCGCATCGTCGCCGACCCTCCCGAAGGACTGCTGCCTGTCAAACGCGCCTGAACACCAATGGCCGCCGCCGCGGAGGGCGGATCGATACCGCGGACAAGCACTGCGGCGCAAATACTCCTCCCTCTTGAACCACGGTTCCGTAAACCGACGCGGCGCCCGGTCGCGGAGGCAATCCGGTAACGGCGGGGGCCCGGTCGCGGCGTCACCCGTCACGGCCCACCCCTCACGGCGGCTCCCACTCAAGGTGGCGGCTTCCGTTCACGGTTCCACCTCTCGTTGCGCCGCCCGGTCGCGGCGGAGCCCGCCTTCCCCCGCCTCGGCGAAATTTCCCGGACGGCGAAGGCTGGCTTCGAACGGAATGTGGACTCGCGAAATTTGGAATCGATGGCTCGCGCCACGCGATGCTCAAAACATCCCGAAATAATGATGATCTTCGCCGACTGGAAATTCGCCGATGGCGGAGCCGGGCGTTTCGATTTCCACGGGGGCCGGATCGTGGCGGATCTCCGGGCGTGAATCGCCATCCGGATTATTGGACGGACCGGTCCAATCGCGGTCCACATCGAATTTCCGGACATTGGTCTCTCCTATTATCTCGCCGTCCGCGATTGTCCGGAAGCCCTCCTCGGCGACGACGGTCGCGGGGATTTCTTTTCTTCCGGTTTGTCGAACGGAGGCGCTCGACACGGGATCCTGCCCGATTATGTACGCCAATTCGGTGAAGTCGAAATTCTCCGGCACATTCGGAATAATAATGGAGAATTGACCCGTTTTGAATATTTCCACGCTTCCCTCGTCACGTCGATGCGCCACGCCATCGCCGGAGTAGGGTGTCGTCGGAGACAGTCCGGGGTCAATCGCGATTCTATCCACCCCAATCTCGAAGTCCAGAATCGTGATGCTCATCGGGGCGGAATTTGGCTCCGAAACGTCATCTGTGAAACGTTCAATTTGTATAATGTCCTCTCCTTCTCCGGTCATAATGGTTCGATGCCCCGAATAAGATCCGATTTCGATGATGTCATTCCGTTCCGAGTATGATTTGTCCTCGCCGAGAAATAATTCCAAATGGATGTCGTCCGTCAAGTAGCTTTTGTTGTTTCCAAATTCAATTCTTCCATTGGCCAGAAGATCATTGGACGAATCATAAGCCAGTTGAATTGTGGTGCCGCCTTCATGATTATTGGAGCCGGAATCTCCCAAATCTTGAACCGAAACCCCGCGTTCGCGCAGGTCGACATCAAACCTCTCAAAGTGGTTGGAGAATTGAATTCTGTCGGGATTCCCCGTGAAAGTGTCGACGTGAATTGTGTCTTCTCCACCCCCTCCCCTCATGATGTCCGCTCCCCTCCCGCCATGAATTTCATTGTTTCCCGAACCGCCATTAAGTCGATCGTCTCCCCCGAATCCGAAAATGACATCGTCGCCCGCCCCGGAACTGATTGTATCTGGATCATCGGTGCCCAGCAAAATTTCATTCCCATCCGTCCCTGAAATGTCATCTGTTATCGAGAATGTTCGGGGAGTGTATTCATTGGCTCCAAAGCGGATCTTCTCAATGCCGTTCAGGCGGGTGGTTCCACCCAATTCAGTGTGGACGGTTCTATATTGCAAGCTTATTCCGGTGTACGCGTCCCGCGTGCTGGAAGCGGTGAAATTATACCCATGTATGTGTGCGCCGAATAGCGCGACATCCACCCCGTTCCCGCCGGTAATCGTGTCGTTTCCTCCGCCGCCGAAAATCTCCTGACCACCGTTTCCGCCCGTGATGATGTCGTCTCCGGTGGATCCCATGATGACATCCGCCGTGGCGGGTTCCGCCAAAATATCGGTCGGCGTACCGGAGGCTCCGCCGAGGAACCGCAGCGTCTCGACGCCGGTCAATTCGTCTTGGCCGTCATTTCCGTGCCGCATTGGCATCTCGTCCTCGACAAGTATCCTGGCGGGATTGAGGTCTGTCGGCAGGAAAGCCGTTATTTTGTAATCGTTCCGGTCTCCTCGGTGCACCGCGGTGTCCATCGTCCCGGCTCCTCCCTCAACGGTGTCGTTTCCATCTCCTCCCATGATCGTGTCGCCGCCTTCTCCTCCCGAGATCGTGTCCGCGCCACCAAAGCCGAATATCAGGTCGTCGCCCATCCCGCCCTCGATGCCGGTCGCGCCGCTGTCCTCCCCCATCGACCCAACGATGATCTCGTTCGCGCCGTGGCCGCTGGTTCTATCGGCCCGCACGACCGCGAGCGTGTCGCTTCCGAAACGGAACGCCTCGAAGCCGACCGCGGTGTCCCTGCCGTCGTCGCCGCCGTTCGCTTCGCCGTCGATATCCTGAACCTTGAACGTCGCCACTCCGTTCAATTCGGGGGACTCTCCTCCCAACTCGGCCGTGACGCTGTAGCTTGTGGCCTGTCCCAGGAACACAGCCGTGTCGATTTCATTTTCGGACGCGGAGTGGTCGTCGGCCAGATGTCCGTATATCCTGTCGTCGCCCGCGCCTCCCGCTATCGTGTCCGCCCCCGCGTCTCCCGTAATGGTTTGAGTTCCGGCGCCTCCGACGATGGTGTCGGGACCGGAACTTCCCCTGATGATGTCCAACCGAACGGAGGAAATGTCCGTCGTGTCGGCGGCCGCGTCGTCGCCGAGGAACCGAAGCGCCTCGACATTCACCAGGTTGTCCGTCCCATCGAATCCGCCCCTCGCGGGATCGCCATCCCGAACCGAATGTCCGATTCGTCCGCCGGCCGACCGGATTTCCGTGATCGTGTAATCCTCCCGGCCCCCGAGGAACACGGCGATATCCCAGCCTTCGGCTCCGTCAAGCGTGTCGTTTCCGCCACCCCCCGCCATCAAGTCGTCGCCGGGGCCGCCGTTCAGGTTGTCCAAGCCTCCGAAGCCGAAGATCAGGTCGGCGCCGGCGTCTCCGCCGAAACTATCCGGCGCGTTGGTTCCGACGACGAATTCGTCGGCCTCGGTGGCGTTGCCGGCGGTGACCACCCTGCGCGCGCCATCGCCGAACCGGAATTCCTCGATGCCGACCGCCGTGTCCTCGCCTTCGTCGTCCCCGCCCGCGCCCCGGATGTCCCGCACGGTGAACCGCGCGGTCTCCGTATTGCCGATCGTGACCCATTCCGCCCAGACGCGGTAGCCTTCGAAATCGTCCTCATAGACCGCGGCGTCGTTGTCCGTTCCAATCTCGACCCCGACCATGGCGCTTCCGCCGTGGAGCGTGTCATCGCCACGCCCACCGCGGAGCGTATCGTCGCCTCCCAACCCGTTGATGACCCTCCCGATCGTCGTGGGGTCCACGAGGCTCTCGCCGTCCGTGGTGCCGTCGAGGTCCGACAACACCGCCGAGATTGTGAATTCCCCGTATGCGCGCTCGCCGCTTTCGTGAGTGACGGTCACCCGGACGGTGACATTGGACGTCCCCGTGAACACGCCTCCCAATACGCCCTCCGTCGACAATGTCAGCCCGATTCCCGCAGCGTTGATATCCGTTCCATCCACCACGGCGGCGAATGACGGCGTTTCGCCGGGATCGCCGGGTTCGAACCACGACGCCAAATCCGGGAGGCGTTCTCTGGAACCGGAGATCAGCGGCAGATTGTCGAGAAACGCGTCCGACTCTTCGATGGGCTTGTTTCCAATGTATTGCACATGGCCGAGGATATCTGGGTGGTCGCCGCGGACGTCCAACTCGAAGCCCGACCCGGAGTGGCGCAGCCGGGTGAAGGTTCCGCCCGCGTCCGTCATCGTCTCCGCGCCGAGATTGCGCAGGCCGTCGATGTCCGCCAGCGCGATTCTGTCCCCGCTGCCCCCGTCGAATCCCGCGATCGTGGTCTTGCTCGAAGACGTGCTGTCCATCGCGGTGAGGAATTGGAATCGGTCGCTTCCCCCGAAGCTCGCGAAGGAATGGCCGCCGCCCTCTCCGTAAAAGACGCCGTTCCTGGTGGCGTGGCCAACCATTTGCGCGGCGTTCCCCGTCGCGAAAAAAATGTCCGACACCGCCACGTCCCCGGACCCGAACCGGAGGGTTTCGAAATTCGTCAAACTGTCGTGGCCCTCGTCCAAACCATCGGCGTCCCTTTCGTCCCTCACCACAAGCGCGCCGTTTACCGTGGTGAATTGGAAATCGCGGAGCGCGCCCGCGTAAACCGCGGTGTCGTTTCCCGCGCCCCCGTCGACCACGTCGTCGCCCGCCCCGCCTTCGATGGAGTCCTCGCCGCCGAAGCCGAAGATCAGGTCGCCGCCGGGGCCACCGGCAACCGCGTCGTCCCCAACCGAGCCGAATACGATGTCGTTGGAATCCGATCCGGTTCCCGTGCCCGACACCGCGAGCGTCGTATTGGAAAACTCGACCGACTCGATGTTCGTCAACGTGGCGGAACCTCCGAATCCGTCGCGGACCACGATCGAATCCGCCCCCGCGCCGTCGGACTCCGGCGTGACGTTGTGCGCGTCCCGGCCACCCAAGAACACCGCCGTGTCTTCGCCCGCGCCACCGTCGATGGTGTCGTTCCCGCCGCCGCCGACGATCCTGTCGGCGCCCCCGCCCCCCGAAATCCTTTGGTCCCCGGTGTCGCCCGCGAGCGTGTTGTCCATCCCGTCCCCGATGATTTCCACCAGCGTCGTCGAGAGGGTGGACGTGGCGACGCCGGTCTGGTCGGCGAAATTCAGGAACTCGACGCCGCGCAGCGTGTCCTCTCCCTCGTCGACCATGTCCCAGGCTCGGTTGTTCGCTCCGATATCCGTCACGATCAGCAGGTTCACGGCGACCCCGTTCTCGTGGATCCGCTTGGTCTGGAATGAGTATTCGGAGCCGGTTCCTCCGTTGTGCCGCCCGAGGTAGACCGCTGCGTCCGCGGTGTCGTGGCCACCGCCGTCGATGACGTCGTCGCCCGCCCCGCCGGTCATGATATCGTCTCCATCGCCGCCGTGGATGACGTCGTCCCCCGCGAAGCCGAAAATCGTGTCGTCGCCGTCCCCGCCATCGAGGGCCGCTCCCTCCCGTTCGCTTCCGCCCGTTCCCACAAGGATTTCCCCGTCATTGGATCCTGAACCGGCCACCCGGAATGTCCCGTCGTCGAATCGGAGCGCCTCGAAACCCGTCAGGGTGTCGGTTCCCTCGTCCCCGGTGGCGGTGCTGACGTCGCGCACGGAAAGAACCGCCACTCCCGACCCCGTCGTGACGGCGGAGATGCGATAGCCCGCCCGCGCGTCGGCGTAGACGGCCGTGTCGGCGCCCCCCGTCCCGTCTCCGTCGCCGGCGGCCCCGTGGCCGTAAAGCGTGTCGTCGCCCGCGCCGCCGGTGACCGTGTCCGCGCCGTCCCCGCCGGAAATGATGTCGTTTCCCGCGCCGCCCGCTATCACGTCGTTTCCGGCGAACCCGAATATCAGGTCATCGCCCCCCATGCCGTCGAGAAGCCCGTCCGCGCCATCCGTCCCCAGCAGGATCTCCGCGGTGTCGGAGGCGGACCGGGTCACCCGAAGAATCGTCGACGACGTCGCCTCGTCGAACCGGAGGGCCTCGAAGCCGACCAGGGTGTCCGTTCCCTCGTCGGCATCGGACCCGCCGGAGTCGATGTCCATCACGGTGAACCGAACGACGTCCCTTATCGCCTGCCGATATCCGAAATCGCCCTGTTCCGCCGTGATCCGGTAGCCCGACGGGGCGCCCGGGAAAACCGCCGTGTCGACGACGTCCTCCTCCTCGCCGTTGCTTTCCGCGGAGTGGCCGAAGAGCGTGTCGTCTCCCTCCCCTCCGGCCACGACGTCGCCGCCCGCCCCGCCGGCGATCGTGTCCCCGCCTCCGAAGCCGAAGATCACGTCGTCTCCCCCGCCGCCGTCGAAGGGCGCTTCCGCCGACCCGTCACCGGCGGGCGACGTGCCGATGAGGATATCGCCCTCGTCGGTGCCGGTTTCCACGACCGGAAGGGTGACGGATCCGAACCGGACCGCCTCGAAGCCCGTCAATTCGTCCTCGCCCTCGTCGAGGTCGCCCTCTCCGGCTTCCATGTCACGGACGATGAACACCGCCCATTCTCCGGAGTGCCGTTCGCCGCCGATGCGGTAGCCGGGCCACGCTCCCTCGTAGACGGCGGTGTCGAAGCCTCCCGGATCCGCGCCGCCCGACGCCCCTCCGTCAATTCTGTCGTCTCCCACGCCGCCGATGATCATGTCGTCGCCCGCTCCGCCGTCGATCGCGTCGTCGCCCGGGCCTCCGTCGATCGCGTCGTCGCCCGGTCCGCCGTCGATCGTGTCGTCGCCGGCTCCGCCGTCGATCATGTCGTCCCCCGGGCCCGCACTGATCGCTTCGGCGACCGCGGCGCCGAGGATGGTGTCGTCGCCGCCGCCCGCCTCGATGGCGCGGGCCTCCCCCTGATTTGTGATTCTGTCGTTCCCGTCTCCGCCCAAAAGCATGTCGCCCACTTCGTTGAGAAACCCAACGCCGCCGGGAACTCCCCCGCCGTCGCCGCCGTCAACGCCGCAACCGGCAAGCGTCCCGATTCCGGCCGCGGCGCCCGCGACTAGTCCGCGGGAAACGCGCGCCGCGGCGCCGCCGCCCTTGGAATCGCGGATCGGTATGGAAGGAAAATCGTCACGCATTTCGTACTCCGCCTCTCGTCAACTCCACCGGGACCGGGGATCCTCGTCGGAATCTCCCGCGGATCGCTCACTAGGTTATGTATATCAAATTTTTCATAATAATACAAATTTCATATTGCTAAAAATAAGGAATATCATCAAATCTTTGACTTCATTTCGGCGAATATCAGGGCAAACGGAGGCATGGTCGCCTTATGCCTCCGCGAATCACGTGCGGGAGCGGTCCGCCACGCGCGAAACTGGCCAAAACGCCGGAATTCGGCTAAAAACCGCGCCATGGGTGGATTCCCGGGCAATTGGGGTCTCGTGGAGCGGCGAACCGGGCGAATCAGCGCGAGCGGGCGCGATCAATGAGGACCGCTGGCCGAGCCGGATCGAAGCGCCTGCGACGACGGAGACGTGAACGCCACCCGTCCATTTGCCCGGCGTGGACCCCGACCGTCCCATTGTCCGAAGCTCCAGGCCGCATCCCACGACCACGGTACGCCTCTTGGACGTTGCGTGCCGATCACGCCATCGTGTGGGCGCGGCACCGCGACAGTGGCGCGTTGAGTCGAAGCCCGGGAAAGGGCCGCTCGTTTCCATTGGACGGGCGCGGAGTTCCACGCGCGTTTGACGGTGCGGATCCAGGGAGTGCCGCCGCTGGATCCCGGCCGAAGACCCTCGCACCCGCCAGCCGAGGAGACACAATCGGTTCTCCACGAACTGGCTTGCGCGCGCGAATTCCCGCCAACCCCTTCCCCGCCTCCAATCGCGACCTCGTCGGAACCCGCCGCCGGTTCCCGATCTTGAGCGGGTCCGTTCATGCGGGTCCGCACGGTTGTGACCGGTGACGGCGGGAATTCACCGATGGGGCGTGTGTGGCCCCGTGTCGCCGGTTTCAGCCAGTGCCGAACCACGCTTGCGGATTATATGGAATCCTTTTCCAGGCCCAAACATGCTTGCGCGAAATATCACCCACGCGCGCGGGTATGGGAACCGGTCACAAACTCATCCCCGCAAGGAACCCGAGGGCCGTCGATCCGTTGCGGAATACACGGACGCGTCGGGGTTGACCGCGGAGTCACCGCTTCCCA
>JANQKA010000209.1 GCA_028281405.1 Hasllibacter sp.
GGAATTGGACCGCCGTCCCGGCATCGTCGGTGAGCGGGGCCGGCGAAGGAAACGGTGGATCCCGGGACATCCGAAGAACCATGCCTTCGGCGTCACCGATTCCGGAGCGGCCCGGACGAACGTGACCATGCCCCTCCAACTCTTTCCGAACTTCCGGACCCGGCGCGCCACCCTACCAGGACGCGCGCTCCACGCCGTCATCCCCGCAAAAGGTCGAGCCAAGCCCTTTTCCGGCGACGGGAAGCGGAATCAGGGCGCGAAGGAACGGTTGGGGTTCACATCGGCCCGTGATCGGGCAAATCCGCCCGAACCGGCCCAAATCGCGAATGTGGGACCGAAGGATCAAACCAGCCCAAGGGAGCAGACATAATCATTGCATTCCATGGACGGAGCCACCGCGTCCCCCGGGACATCCGGTTCGGCGAAAAGAGCGGCCCCGGCTCCCGTTGGAACCCCGTCGCCGGCCGGAATCCCGAAGGAGGTTCCCGCGTCGTCCCCGTCCACCGCGAATTCGGCGATGGATGGAACCGCGCCTCCTTGAACGGCGTGGCTCGCGGAAGCGCGCTCCTCGTCGATGGCGAAGGCGGAGATTTCCTCCCTGATCGGCGCGCGGACGGCGGAATTCGCGGCGGGGGCGCCGCCGATGAACCAATAATGGCCATCCAGGGCGAGATTCAACCCGGTGCCTTCGATCGTCAGAGAGAAGCCCGACGAGTTGCTCATGGTGGTGTTCACGCCGTCATCGGCCACGGTGACCGTTCCGATTTCCCGCCCCAGGGCGATCCGGTCCTGATTGGATTCGAACCCACTGATCGTGGTCATGCTCGCGCCGGTGCTGTCGGCCGATGTCAGGAACTGAAAGATATCCGCGCCGGTTCCGCCATTTAACATGAAGCCGCCGCCTTCGCCATAAAGCACGCTTCTCGCGCCATCTTTGGCTTTCACGGGCTTTGAATTGTCCGAACCGATTATGATGTTCCCGGTGTTCAATTCAACGTTGTCGGCGAATCGCACCTTTTCATATCCATCCAGACGGTCGGAGCCTTCGTCTGTTCCGTCCGCGGCGTCTGCGTCGGTGATCGCGAGCAATTCAGGCTGTTCAAACCGGAAGTCGCGGATGTCGCCGGAGTAGACGGCGATGTCGTCGTCTCCATCGCTTCCGGCATAGAGAATGTCGTCGCCCGCTCCCCCGGCGATCATGTCGTTTCCTCTCGTGCCCAACACAATATCATGGTTCGGCGTGCCGTCTTCGGACACCACGAATGCTTGATCCTCGAAACGGACTTCATCAATTCCGAACAATTTGTCAATGCCCGATTCAACCGCCTCATTGGACGCTAGACTAATGCCCAAAGCCCGTGGGTCCGGGATGGATTTTGCATATACAGGATCCGAAGAATGGAAATTGTAATCGTCACGCCGCCCCGAATACAAAGCCACATCCGTGTCCGAGTCGCCCACCACATTTCCGATTCCATCGGCGAAAAGGCTGTCGGAGCCAAGTCCGCCGTAAATCAAGTCGTTTCCCGATCCTCCAAAAATGACATCGTCAGCGCCGGATGACGCACCCACCAAAATTTCATTATCGTCATTCGGGCTTAAAAAATTCCGACTCTGACCAAACCTGACGGTGATGCTTTGCTCCGGCTCGAAGGATAGCCCGTTGTTCGCGGTCAAGGTGATCACCGTGTCTCCCGTTCCCGTGAAGGTTCCGGTCAGGATCCCATGCGGACTTATCGAGAGTCCGATGTTCGCCTCCTCGAGAGTTTCACCTCCCACCATCGCGCCATAAGTTCTCGTTACCCCTTCGGCCGGTTCGTCGAACATTCGACTCAAGTCGATCGGCGGTGTCGCGACCCTATTATTGAATACCAATGAATCGGGCATATTCGTCGCCGCGAACGGTTTTCTGGCCACAATATCGAAGGCGTGAACGACGGACGCGCCGCCTTCATCGGCCGCCCTGACCCGGATCGTCGTGTCACCGGTTCCAATGAATTCACCGCGGATTTGACCGCTGTCCGAATCAATGCTCAATCCGGTTCCATCCCCGTTCTCCAACGTGAAGGAAAGGGAATCATTCCCATCGGGATCAACGAACCACCCGCGCGCGTCAATTGGGAGATTCAAGTTCGTGCCGGTGGTCAATTCCGTCACAAGGTCGGTTGGGGCGCTTTGCGACTCCGTGGGAGCGGCGTTGCCTTCGATGTTCAGCGTGTGATCCACCGTGACGCCATGTTCGTCGGCCGCCCTGACCTCGACCTCGACCATGGAGTCCGGGTTTCCAGTGAACCCGCCCCGGAACTCACCGGCATCGAAGGTCAGACCTGTGCCATCCAGAACGGTCGGGTTCACCAGCGAGTACGTCAACGTCGCGTCCGTGTCCGCGTCGCCGAACCATCCGCTAACGGGGAGAGGGAGATTCAAATCCGTGCCCGTCGTCAAAACCAACGCTTCCGTCGGAGCCGCGTCCGTTGTAGCGGGGGCCGCGTTCGCGGTGATGTTCAGGGTGTGATCGACCGACAGCCGCCCATCGCTCGCCCTGACGCCGATCGTGACGTCCGCCGCGCCGGTGAACGTGCCGGTGATCCTGCCGCTTTGCTCATCGATGCCCAGGCCGAAACTTTCCTCCTCAACCAGTGAATACGTCAGCGTTTGACCGGCGTCGGGAGCCGTGAACCACCCGGCCGCCTCGATCGGGAGATTTTCGCCGGTGCCCGTGGTCAGCACGAAACCCGCCGGCGCGTTTCCGACCACCATCGGTGACGGGTTCTCCGCGACCGCGATCGTGAATTCATCCGATACAGCTTCTCCACCCGCGTCGGTCGCCGTCACCCTGATGACGATGTTCCCGGCGCGGTTCGGCGTTCCTGACAAAGTCGACTCCGTCAACGTCAGACCAACGGTCGACAAGGCGGCCGGAGTTCCGCCTTCCCCGACGACCTCCGCCGCGATGGACAGATCTCCATCCTCGCCGTCGGGATCGTCGAACCCGGGCCGGAGATCGATGGGGGAGGCCAACGCCTCGCCCTCCGTCGCCGTCACGTCGGCGAGCCGCGTGGCCGAAACCACAGGCCCTCCGGAAGGCGAAATCAGGAGCCTGTGCGTTAAGGATGTGGCGTTTTCTCCCGCGCCGTTGGTGATGGTCACGATGGCGGTCACGTCCTCCGTCCCGTCGAACGTGCCGGATATCGTGTTGGATTCGTCGTCGAAGATCAGGCCACTGTCGTTCCGGACGAATTCCACTTCGAAGGTCAGGTCCTCACCGCCGTCCGGGTCCGCGAACCCGGCGCCCACATCGATGGGATCGATGGCCATGCCATCCACCGCGTTCCGCCGAAACACGAGATCGTCGGTGAACGTGGGCCTCGCCGCGGCCCCCGCCACGGGGTCCGCGGCGGTTATGGTGAAAGTCCTTGAGACGGGACCGCCTTCGCCGCCCGTGGCGGTTACTGTCGCCACGACTTCGCCCGCCATCGTCACCGTGCCGGAAATCCTGCCGGTGGAGGCGTCGAACATCAGACCACTGTTCTCCAGCCCATCCACATCGAAAGTCAGCGGAGCGTCACCGGAGCCGCGGAAATAGCCGGCGGGCAGGTTGATCGGGACGATCGGCGAACCCGCGTCCACGCTCAGGTTGACGGGTGTGGTGTTCGGGGAACCGCCGTCGTTGGTTGACGGGGTCGCGGACCCGCCATCTCCGCAACCGGCCAAGGCACCGAGCGCGGCCGCGGCGCCCGTGGCGATGCCGCGGGATGAACGCCAAAAGGTGTTCTTGCGATACATTTTGAAGGGGAATTCGTCGCGCATACCGGTCTCCGTCGTTTTGAGGGGGCGTCCTTCGCCTCCGGACATCGTTCGAGCCCGCCGCGGATACCATCGGCCCGGGCGACGGGATGACTGATCACACTCTCAACGCCCCGAACCGCGCACTCACCCAAGATGAAGCGCCTTCCCGGTCACATTGGGAGGATATCACGGCCCGCCCAACGAAAGCAAACCGCCGTTGGACAAGCCCGCCGCCCCGTTGACCATCATATGGGAACGCGCCAAGGCGGGCGCGCATCGGATTTCCATCCGCTCCCCCGGACGAAAGTTCCGCGCCCGCCTCCCAGCCAAGGGGGGGGCGCTGTCGGCGCAAGCATTTGTTCCCTTCATCCCCAGCCCGCCTCCCAGCCGCGGGGAGGGCGCCGTCCGGGCCACGGGCACCACTCTTGCCGGGAGCGTCCAGGAGGGGCGGGCCCGGCGCCCGGCCGCCGCCGACGGACGCCCGGCACCGGCGGCGGGCACTTTCCCGCGCTTCCAATATCGAGGCCGACGCCCTTGGAGCGGGGGCGGCGGGTGTTCAACCAACCTCAGGATTGAAGTGGCATCCGCCGCCACTCCGAACGGATCCGGCCGCCTCCGCCCCGCATGCCGTGCCAGCATTCCGGGCCCGCGTGGCCAGAAGCGCGCTGGACGAATCACCACCCCACCGCACGAATCGAATCAACAGGATCGGATCCGGGAATCGGTCCGGGCGGTCGCTCCGGGGAATCACCGGGCGCCACGCCACCGCGCTTGTTCACCCGTGAAACCCGCGCACCAAAGGGGGATTGCTTGTCTTCGGGATCCGGCCCTCCATCCGTCCGGGTCCGGTGAGGACGGCGGCGGCCCAACTCGCCATCTGTTTCTTGAAACCCGGCAATCCCCCGGTCCACCTCCGTCGCCGCCGACACGACGCATCGTGTCGGCGACGGTTCCCGCGTCACACGGGAACCGACACACCCATCGGACAAGCGATCCTCTAATTCGGTGGATCGCGGCCTTCGTCGGCGGGGTGATTCGCGATCCGCGGCGATTCGCGTGGCGCGCTCAGCGGACCCGGAATCCAACCCCGTCGAAGCGGCGCCGCCACATTCAAGGGAAGCCGCGCAATCCATGGAGCGTTTCCGTAGCCGCGGGAGGTCCGCGAGGGGGAAACCACGGCCGTCCGCACCGTCCGGTGATACCGGGCGGGACGTGACGCCGCTTCAGGGTCGAAGGTTGCGGGCCGAGGCCTTGATCGCGTCGTACTGGCCCGAGGGACGGTACCGCCACAGGTACTCGGGCAGGATCGCCTTCGGAGACCGCGGCTCGATGCCGAGGTCGGAGAACGTCTTAACGCCACCGCCCACGATATTGTCACGCCGGAGCTGGGTGATCTGATCGCCTGTGATCGGAGCGGGCAGCAGGCCGAGACTGACCGCCTCGCCGAATCCCGCGACGGCGGCGATCGTCCGCGCGATCCACTCCGGCAGGTCGATGACAAGGCGCCGCCGCCCGATGACCTCGAGCATCGTCTCCATGAGTTCGCGGAACGTGCGAATGTCGGGGCCTCCGAGTTCGTAAACGCCGGAATCCGCCTCGCCGGAGGCTGCCATCGCGGCGGCCTCGGCGACATCGCCCACGTAAACCGGCTGGAACCTGGTGTCCGCTCCGACAATCGGCAGCACGGGCCCGAGCGTCGACATCGAGGCGAATCGGTTGAAGAATTCGTCTTCCGGTCCAAACACGATCGACGGCCGCAGGATCACCGCGTCCGGAAATTCCTCCAGAACCGCCGCCTCGCCGAGGGCCTTGGTGCGGGAGTACGGAGTGTCGCCGTTTGGATCCGCCCCGATGGCGGAAATGTGAACGAAGCGTGAGGCCCCGGCCTCCTTCGCCAAGCGGGCGACCCGCCCGGCGCCGCCGGACTGAACCGCCGCGAAGGTGTTCCCGCCGCTTTCCCTCAGCACCCCGACGCAGTTCACGACCGAATCGGCGCCCGCCACGGCGCCGCGCGCCGATCGGTCGTCGCGGATGTTGGCGAAAACCGGCTCCACCTGCCCCACCACGCCGTGGGTCCGCACGAAGAGCGCCTCCTGCGGGTTGCGGCAGGCCACCCTCACACGCCAGCCGCGCCGGGCCATCCGCTGAACGACGTGGCGCCCGACGAAGCCCGACCCGCCGAATACCGTGGCGATCCGATCCATTGACGATTCCCCCGCGCGAGCGTCCGATGTCCCTTAGCCCGCCGCGCCGCCGGGAACAAGGCGCGCCGCCGCGGGGCGCCGTGCCGAATTGTGTTGACTCCCCCGTGGCCCGTCCCTACGAATCCATTCCAAAGCCTGCCCAGATGGCGGAATTTGGTAGACGCGCTAGTTTCAGGTACTAGTGGCCGTAAGGTCGTGGAGGTTCGAGTCCTCTTCTGGGCACCAAACAACATCCATCCCCACAACCACGGAGTGGCGAAACCATGAGACACAAGCTTCTTTCCGCGGCGGCGTTCGCGCTCGGCGTGGTCGCCCTGTCGGGGTGCTCCACGCAGTTCTACGAGTCCGTCGATTCCTACACGCCGGCGATCGACACTTCGACGTCCACCAACCCGGCCGCCTACCACGCCGACCTCGCCGCCTGCCGGCAGATCGCCTCGAGGCAGCAGGAGCAGCAGAAGCGGACCAGAAGACGCGAGCTGGCCACCCGGGTCGGAACCGGCGTCGCCGTCGGCGCGACGTTGGGACACCTGCACGGCAACCTGTCGGGTTCGGACAAGACCGAGCGGGACACAGGGGTGCTGCTTGCCGGAACCTTCGGAGCGGCCCAGGGACTCAACGAGACCCGCGAGACCGATGACAAGGTCCACAACACCCCGCGCGAGGTTCTCAACAAGTGCATGACCAACCGGGGACACATCATCCTCAACTGACGCGTGTGCAGATCCGGGGGCGGAGTTCATCCGCCCCCAGGATTCCACCCGAGTTCCCCACCGCGGCGCGGTGGAATTTCTCCTCGCCTCCGCGTTCGGCTTCGGGAGCCCCATCCGTTCCTTCCTGACGTTTGGCGTTCCGTGCGCGGCAACCTGAGGGAAGCGCCGGTTTTCCAGCCGCGTTGCGCCGCCTGTCGAAGCGCCGGCCTCCGGCGAAACGCGCGTCCGAATACCGTCGCCTGAA
This sequence comes from Hasllibacter sp., assembly GCA_028281405.1. Taxonomy (GTDB): domain Bacteria; phylum Pseudomonadota; class Alphaproteobacteria; order Rhodobacterales; family Rhodobacteraceae; genus JANQKA01. The sequence goes on from JANQKA010000209.1 coordinate 6,951, forward strand.
CCGACCATCTCCATCCAGCCGTCGACACC
>JANQKA010000219.1 GCA_028281405.1 Hasllibacter sp.
CGGGGCGAGGTCTTTGACGGGCGGGGAGGATCGGGATATTTTCCACGTGAGGGGAGCGGACTTCGAATTGACGGGCAATGGAGGCGCCGACATATTCCAGTTCCTGCACTCCGGAGACAGCACGGACGCCGCGCGAACCATGATTCTGGATTTCGATCCGGCCGAGGGTGACCGCATCCTCTTGCGAATGAATACCGGGATGGACGGCTTGGCGCCGGACGACGTGGACACCTCGACGGTATCGGGATTCACGATTTTGAGCCACCCCACTTCGGATTTTCACTTGCGGGTTCAAGGCGTCCACCCGGATCTGCTCGATCACGTTCTTTATATCGGCGATCCAGCGCGGTTCGCGCCGGGTCCGGGCGCCGCGGTTCGGAATGACCGCGGGGATGGAATCTTGGCGGTCGACATCGGGGATGACGCCATAGTCGGACCATCGGCCGAATTCGGCGTCATGTCCGAGTACCTCGCGCGGGGCTTCGCCGCGGGAAGGGCCACCGGAAACGGTGAAGGGATTTTGGATTTTCCCTTGGGAGTCGATGACGGGTCCGCGGATCCGGCCCGCGCCGACTCGCGGTCGGTGGCCGCTGACGGCTTTGTCCGCGCGCTTTCCGGGATTGAAACCGATCCCGAATACGTGTCGAACGCTTACGACGTGGGCGCGGACTATGTGTCTTGCGGCTGAGGCGCTTCGTCGTCACTCGAATTGAATCACCCGCTGCTTCGGCGCCAATCCGAACCAAACGAATCCGCTTCACCGCGGCCATCCCCGCCCGCCGCCTCGGCGCAGGAATGCCGCGACGCGGAATTGGCGGGATGCTTGTCCGGACTGATGACGCGTCCCGCGGCATCGATGGGAACCGGGCCATGGCGGGCGGCGTCGGCGGTCGCAAGGGAGGGATGTGGTCGCGCTTGTGAGGCGGCGGCGCCGGACGCGGAGTGGCGTAACCGCTTCGCCGCAGCCTTCACCGATTTGGAAAGCCCGCGGGAGCGGAGGCAGGTTCATTTCTTGGCGGCGGGGTTCCGCCCGAAGTCCGGGGCGTCGGTGTCCTGACCAGCCTCGATTATGCCGCGCCGAATGACCCGCGTCCGGGAGAAATAGTCGTGCAGGAGATCCCCGTCGCCGCGACGGATGGCTCTCTGCAGCGCGAAGAGCTCCTCGGTGAAGCGCCCGAGGATCTCCAGCGTCGCGTCCTTGTTGGCGAGGAACACGTCGCGCCACATGGTCGGGTCGGAAGCCGCGATCCGGGTGAAGTCCCGGAAGCCCGCGGCGGAATACTTCACGATCTCGCTGTCCGTAACTCGGCGCAGATCGTCGGCCACGCCGACCATCGTGTAGGCGATCAGGTGCGGGGTGTGGCTGGTCACCGAAAGGACGAGGTCGTGGTGGTCGGGATCCATGCGCTCCACGTTCGCGCCAAGCGCGCGCCAATAATCCTCCAGGCGCTCCACCGCCCCGGCGTCCGTGTCTTCCGACGCGGGGACGATCAGGCACCAGCGGTTGTCGAAGAGCGATTCGAAGCCGGCGCGCGGTCCCGATTGCTCCGTTCCCGCCAGCGGATGGCTTGGAACGAAGTGAACACCCTCCGGCACGTGTGGGCCGACGGCCTCCACCACGGAACGCTTGACCGAACCGACGTCGGTCAACGTCGCGCCGGGGGCGAGATGCGGACCGATTTCCCCGGCCACGGTTCCCATCGCGCCGACCGGAACCGCCAGGACGACGAGGTCGGCATCCTTGACCGCGTCGACCGCGGTGTCGGCGACGCGGTCGCAGAAGCCGATTTCCCGGACGGTTTCCCGAGTCTCCGCTGTCCGGGCGTGGCCCACGATTTCGGTCGGAAGGCCCGAGCGCCGCATTGCGTGCGCCATGGACGAAGCGATCAGGCCGAGACCAATCATCGCCACGCGTTCGTAGGGTTGCCGCATCAAAGACCCTCCCCTTCGGCCGCGCCGGGTGTGGGGTCGCGACCCGCGCCGGACGTCCCGGCGTTCGGCGAGTACTCCAAACCGCCCTTGGCCGCTCCGAGGCGACCCGAATCGGACGTCCCGGCGCTCGGCGGGAACTCCAAACCGCCCTTGGCCGCTCCGAGGCGACCCGAATCGGATGTCCCGGCGCTCGGCGGGAACTCCAAAACGCACTTGGCCGCTCCGAGGCGACCCGAATCGGACGTCCCGGCGATCGGCGGGAACTCCAAACCGCCCGTGGCCGTTCCGCGGCGACCCGATTCGGACGTCCCGGCGACCGGCGGGAACTCCAAACCGCCCGTGGTCGCTCCGAGGCGACCGATTCCGAACGTGCCGGAGTTCGGCGGGCACTCCTCACCGCCCGAGGCCGCGCGGTTGCGACCGGTGAAGTACGTCCCGGCGTTAGGTGCGTTCCTTACAACTCCCGCGGCCATGCCTCCGGACCACCCAAGGCGGTCGCCGGACGGGGCGGGGAGTTGGTGGCGGGTCACGTCCGCGCGTTCGAGGGGCCGTCGCATCAACGGTCTTCCTTGAAATCGCCGACCGCTTGAGCGACCCGGCGGCAACCCACCTCGTCGCCGATGGTGATCC
>JANQKA010000316.1 GCA_028281405.1 Hasllibacter sp.
TTGCCGCCCATGAGCGTAATGCCGTTTTCCGAACGCACTTCGCCGCCGCCTCCACCCGCGCCTCCACCCGCGCCGCCACCCGCGCCCCCACCGCCGCAACCGGCCAGCGCGCCGAGGGCCGCCGCCGCGCCCGCGGTCATGCCAGGGGATGCGCGTCGCTCGGCGTTTCCGCCCTTGAAGGGAAAATCGTCTCTCAACCCGCTCTCCTTCGTCCCGCGCGTGGCGTCTCGACCGCCCGGGTCAAATTCTTGGACAAAAGCTTCGGGAACCGACCATGGGCGAACTCCGGCGCGGCGCGGGGCGCCCCCGCGCCGCGCATTGAGTGAAAGCAACCCGCTTCTCGTCCTTCCAAGTCTTTTTAGGGCCGCCGGAAGTTGGTTTCCAGCGGTCTGGCGTGGATTTCGCGATTTTATGGAATCCCAAACGCGGTGACATCCGATTCGCCTTCGAAAACGGGAGGCCGGATGAACGGCATTCGACCCGGAAACACCAACCGCCTCCGCTCGAAGTTGAATCCCTTGCTTCCCGGCCGGAAAGGCGAAGGCGCCGGGAGGGGCGGGGACAAACGGTGGTTCATATCCGAAATCGTGGGGGTTCCCGTGTTGCGCGGGAAACGCCGCCGGGATGCATTCCGGCGGCGACGGCGGAGGTGGACCCGCTCCCAACCTGTTCCTTGTTCACGCGTCACGCGGGCCGGAGTCGGCGGGGGGCCCGCCGCCCTCTTTTTTGGGGGCCGTGGACCCCGCCTCCGTTGGCTTCGATGCGGCGGGCCGCCTCCGGTCTCGGAGAAGCCCAACCGCCTCCCGCTTCGCGACCGCTTCCACGGCAATCCGCTTTTGGCCGCGCCCGAATCCTTCGACCTTGATCCGGCTTCATCCGAACTCGGCTCGGGATCCGCTTTTCCCGATCTTCGGCTGCGGGAAAGACCCCTTCGCCTTCAACCTTGGCCAGGCTCCCGCGGTCCCGGCCACTCCGCGGTTTTTTCCGGCTCCGGGGCGGCGGAAGCCGCTGGAACTGAGGCGACCGCTCGGCGAAGGGAATATTCGAAGGAGACCGTCCCGCCACTTCGCCCCCGAAGCGGCGATGCGCCATCCCGGTCAAAGGTCCGCGGGCGAGCGCCGGCGTCCGAATCGGCCGGCCCCCGCGCGCGTTTGAACGCCCGATTCGACTCATCGGCATCTCCGACTATACTTTTCACGCATTTCGTGTCATAATGGGATACGTATCGCCGCGACCGTGTCTCCGACACGTAAGCAAGGGCCGGTTCGTCCGGATTCACGGCCGCTCCGGACCGCGAATCACTCCGCGCGAAACCCGGAGCGCGGTTCGGCCGGAACCCGGAGCGCCCGGAAACCGCGCCCGCCCCCGGGCGCGCGCAGGAAGAGGATGGAATACCATGGCGGATGTGAACCGCGGCGACCGACCGCTGTCGCCCCACCTGACGATCTACAGACCCGAACTGACCTCCGTCACGTCGATCCTGACCCGGATCACCGGAAACGCGCTGATCGTGGCCGCGCTCCTGATCGTGTGGTGGCTCCTCGCCGCCGCCTCGGGGCCCCGCTACTACGGCTTCGTGAACGGAATCGTCACCAGCCTCCCGGGAGATATCGTCCTGGGATTGTCCGTCTGGGCGATCTGGTACCACTTCCTGGCCGGTCTGAGGCACCTCTACTGGGACACCGGCAGGGGACTCGATCTCGGTAGCGCCTACCGACTCGGCTACGCCGTGATCATCGGATCGCTGATCCTGACCGCCCTGACGCTCGTCGCATTGTGAGGAGATGGACATGAACCACGCAACCGCGCGCAAACGCGCCGCCGGACTGGGTTCGGCGAAAAGGGGCACGGACCACTTCTGGGGAATGACGGTCAGTTCCGTGGCCCTCGCGATCCTGATCCCGCTCTTCGTCATCATCGTCGGCCCGCTGATCGGCGAAGAACACGGAGAGGTCGTCGAGGCCCTCGCCCGCCCGGGGCCGGCGATCGTCACCGCTCTGACCATCGTGGTGGGCTTCGCGCACTTCAAGAACGGCGCCCGGGTCCTGATCGAGGATTACGTCGGCGGATTCGCCCGGGAGGCGATGATCATCGCGGTCAACATCCTGTGCTACGGGGCCGCGGCGACGGGGCTCTTCGCCATCGGCAAAATCGCCCTCTGAAGGAGACGCAAATGGCCGCTTACGACTACCAAACGCACGAGTACGACTGCATCGTCGTCGGCGCGGGAGGCTCCGGCCTGCGCGCGACGCTGGGCATGGCCGAGCAGGGTTTGAGAACCGCCTGCGTCACCAAGGTGTTCCCCACCCGCTCGCACACGGTGGCCGCCCAGGGAGGCATCGCCGCCTCCCTCGGCAACATGGGCCCCGACCACTGGCAGTGGCACATGTACGACACCGTGAAGGGGTCCGATTGGCTGGGCGACGTGGACGCCATGGAATACCTGGCCCGCGAAGCGCCGAAGGCCGTCTACGAATTGGATCACTACGGCGTGCCGTTCAGCCGGACCGAAAAAGGCGAAATCTACCAACGTCCCTTCGGCGGCCACACCACCGAATTCGGCGAGGGTCCGCCGGTTCAGCGCACCTGCGCCGCCGCCGACCGGACGGGCCACGCGATCCTTCACACCCTCTACGGACAATCCCTCAAGCAGCGGGCGGAATTCTTCATCGAGTACTTCGCCTTCGACCTCGTCATGGGGGAGGACGGCGTCTGCCAAGGCATCCTGGCCTGGAACCTCGAGGACGGTTCCATGCATGTCTTCGCCGCCAAAATGACCGTCCTGGCGACCGGCGGCTACGGGCGCGCCTACTTCTCCGCGACCTCGGCCCACACCTGCACCGGCGACGGCGGCGGCATGGTCGCCCGGGCCGGTCTGCCGCTTCAGGACATGGAATTCGTCCAATTCCATCCGACCGGAATTTACGGCGCGGGATGCCTGATCACCGAAGGCGCGCGCGGGGAGGGCGGATATCTCACGAATTCCCAAGGCGAGCGGTTCATGGAACGCTACGCACCGACCTACAAGGATCTCGCGTCCCGCGACGTGGTCTCGCGCTGCATGACCTTGGAAATCCGCGAAGGGCGCGGCGTCGGGGAAAAGGCGGACCACATCAACCTGCACCTCGACCATTTGCCGGCCGAAACCCTCGCCGAGCGGCTACCGGGCATTTCCGAATCCGCCCGCATCTTCGCCGGGGTCGACCTGACCAGGGAACCGATCCCCGTCCTGCCCACGGTGCATTACAACATGGGCGGAATTCCGACGAATTACTGGGGAGAGGCGCTGAATCCGACGAAAGGGGATCCCGACCGGATCGCGCCCGGCCTCATGGCCGTGGGCGAGGCCGGATGCGCCTCCGTCCACGGCGCCAACCGCCTCGGCTCCAACTCCCTGATCGATCTCGTGGTGTTCGGGCGCGCCGCCGCGATCAAGGCGGGCGAGGTCGTGGACCGCGCCTCCGGAGCGCCCGGCGTCAACAAGGCGTCCGTCGACAAGGCCCTCTCCCGGTTCGACGACACCCGCCACGCCAAGGGCGCGACGCCCACCGCGGAATTGCGGTTGGAGATGCAGCGCGCCATGCAGGAGGACGCCGCCGTGTTCCGCACCGACAAGACGCTCGCCGAGGGCAAGGAGAAAATGTACGGCATCTCCGTCAAAATGGACGATATCTCGGTCACCGACCGCGGCCTCGTTTGGAACTCCGACCTCATGGAGACGCTGGAGTTGCAGAATCTGATGCCCAACGCCTTGGCCACAATCGTTTCCGCCGAAGCGCGGAAGGAAAGCCGCGGCGCCCACGCCCACGAGGACCATCCGGAACGCGACGACGAAAATTGGCGCGAGCACACGCTCGCCTGGGTGAACGGCAAGGTCGATTTGTCCTACCGTCCCGTTCACGTCGAGCCGCTCACGGGACACAACCGGGGCGGCATCGATCTCGACAGAATCAAACCCAAAGCCAGGGTATACTGAACATGGCGCACGGCATCGGTCACAACTCACCGGATGGAAAGCGCACGCACGCCATCACGTTCGAAATGGACGCTGACCTGATGGAGCGGCTCCATCCCGGTCCAAGCTGGAAGAGCGGCCACGACGAAATCCTTGAAATCCTTGAAAATCACGGATTCGATCGGAAGCAAGGCGACCTTTACGTCGGCGGTGATGGAACCAATGCCGTCACCTGTGTCCTCGCGATCCAGGATGTCGCCGCCAAACTCGATTGGTTTGGCTCCGCGGTACGGGATGTGAGGATGCTCCGGATCGAGGAAAACAACGATCTTCGTCCGGCCATCGGAGGTGGGTCGTGAACCCGTTCGGAGCACGGGCGCATTTCCCCGTCCCCGCGCCACCGCGGTTGGTCGCTTTGGGTCCACGGGCCACCGCGACCGCGTCGGTGGCGAATCGGCGCTCCGGCGGAGCGCTCCCAATTCCGCGCGTCGGGTGTTGGACCGGCGGACGCCGCCCGAATCCCGCCGGGACGCGTAACGGAAGCGCGGCGCACACCGCCTCCCCAAGTACCGGGCGGAGCCGAGCCCCGAGGCTGGACGCGCGGGAACGCGATCACCACCTTCGGGATTTCCAACGGCGCGACGCGATCGCCGCGACCGTCCGGGCGCCGGTGGAACACCAGGATAAATTCATCGAATTCAACCCGCCGGAACGGGGCGTTCCCCGGCCGCGGATTCAAGGAGACGACCAATGGCGCAACTGACGCTTCCGAAAAACAGCCGCGTCAAGAATGGCAAAACATGGCCCAAGCCGGAAGGAGCCGCGAACCTCAAGAGGTTCGACGTCTACAGGTGGAATCCCGACGACGGGGGCAATCCGCGGGTGGACACCTACTTCGTCGACCTCGACGATTGCGGCCCGATGATTCTGGACGCCCTCATCAAGATCAAGAACGAGATCGACCCGACGCTCACCTTCCGGAGGTCGTGCCGGGAGGGAATATGCGGATCCTGCGCCATGAACATCGGCGGCGGAAACACGCTCGCCTGCATTCACGGCATCGAGGAGGCGGGTTCCGGCACGGTCAAGATTTACCCGCTGCCGCACATGCCGGTGGTCAAGGATTTGATCCCGGACCTGACGCACTTCTACGCGCAGCACGCCTCGATCATGCCTTGGCTCGAAACCAAAACGAACCGCCCCCAGAAGGAGTGGAAGCAGTCCATCGAGGACCGCAGGAAACTGGACGGACTCTACGAATGCGTCATGTGCGCGTCCTGTTCGACCGCCTGCCCGTCCTATTGGTGGAACGGCGACCGGTATCTCGGCCCCGCCGCCCTTTTGCACGCCTACCGATGGATCATCGACAGCCGCGACGAGGCGACGGGCGAGAGGTTGGACGATCTGGAGGATCCGTTCAGGCTATACCGGTGCCACACGATCATGAATTGCACGAAGACCTGCCCGAAAGGGTTGAATCCGGCGAAGGCGATCGCGTCGATCAAGAAAATGATGGTCGAGCGCGCGGTCTGACCGGCGCGCGCGGCGCCC
>JANQKA010000417.1 GCA_028281405.1 Hasllibacter sp.
GAGTGCCTCCATCAGTTTGACGTTGGTGCCGTCGATATCGGCGTTGTAGGCGGCGAGATCGAAGGTCACGTCCGCGACGCGGGGCTCATACCGCCCCGCTTCGACCGACTCGGCGATCGCGTCGTGCTCGTCGCGGCCGATCGGCTTCCATTTGACGATGTCGCCGGGCTTGAAGAACACCATGAAGTCGCTCAGGTAGCTGACCTTCCGCTCCGGGTCGTAGATCGGCATCGGCGTGATGCCGAACATCTGATAGCCGCCCGCGCCCCGCACCGAATAAATGCAGGAGAAGCAGCCTCCGTAGCCGACGGTCAGCTTCGGCGTGTCCGTCCGGGGACGCAGATACTTTGGCACCTGGATCTGCCGCGGCCTGTCGACCATCTGGTAGAGGAAGGGCAGACCCGACACGAAACCCACCATCGACACGAACCAGGGCGCGCCGGAATGCGCCTCGATGAAGGCGTCCACGTCGGCGAAGCCGTTGATCCGGGCGGCGTATTCGATATCGGTCGAATTCGGATCCTGGTGACGCTCGCGGAAGCGCATCAAGGTCTCGTGCGTCCACGGATCGCGGTAGTGGACCGGGATTTCGACGATCCGCGTGGAGAGCGCGCTGTCCGCCTTCTCCGCGTCCCGCTCCATCTCCTTCACGAGTCCCAGGAGTTTGTCGGGATGAATCGTGTCCGGATCGAATTTGATCTGGAACGAGGCGTTGGCGGGGCAGATTTCGGTCACGCCCGCGATCTTCGCGTCGCGGACCGAATTCGTGATGGCGAGCGAGACGAAGAATGCCTCGAGGGACATCGCCTCGTCGACCTCGACGAACAGATGCTCGTCCCCGCCGAATGTGTATCGGCAACTCATGCGAGTTCACCTCCTTCGGTTGCGGTGATTTGTCCTGCGTTCCTCTCGAGCCAGGGCTCGAGCCAGTTGGTGTGCACGTTGTTCGCCCGCACGTCCGGGCTCTTCAACAGCGCCGCGAACAGCGGCGCGGTGGTGGCCACGCCCCCGACGCGCAATTCAGCGAGGGCCCGCGACATGCGGGCCAGGGCGGCCTCCCGGGTCTCCGCGTGAACGACGAGCTTGCCGAGAAGCGAATCGTAGAACGGCGGAACCTCCCAACCCGGATGGAGCGTGTGGTCGAAGCGCGTGCCCGGGCCGCCCGGCAGCGCGAGGTCGGTGATCACGCCGGGTGAGGGCATGAATCCGTTGGACGGATCCTCGGCGTTCAACCGCGCCTCGATGGCGTGTCCCTGGCGCGGAACCGCGTCCCGCCGGAGCTTCGCGCCTCCCGCGATGCGGATCATTTCCGCCACGAGATCGATCCCGGTGATCATTTCGGTCACGGGATGCTCGACCTGAATGCGCGTGTTCATCTCGATGAAATAAAATTCACCTGATTCGCCGTCGTACAAGTATTCGACGGTTCCCGCGCCCGAATATCCCACGGAACGGGCCAGGTCCGCGGCGGACCGGCAGAGCTTTTGGCGCGTGTCCTCGCTCAGGGCGGTGGAGGGGGCCTCCTCCCAGATCTTCTGCCGGCGGCGCTGGAGGGAGCATTCGCGCTCCCAGCAATGGATCGCGTCGGTTCCGTCGCCGAGAACCTGCACCTCGATGTGGCGGGCGTTCTCGATGACCTTCTCGACGTAGATCCCGCCGTCGCCGAACGCCGCCTTGGCCTCTGCGCCGGCCCGCGCGGCGAGCGAGGCGAATTCATCGGCGTCGCGCGCGACGCGGATGCCGCGACCGCCGCCGCCGGCGGAGGCCTTGATCATCACGGGAAAGCCCAACCTCCCGGCCATCGCGGCGCCGTCGCCGGGGACGGTTCCGTCGCTTCCGGGCACCGGGGGCACGCCCGCCTTCTCCGCCCGCGAGCGGGCGGCGGCCTTG
>JANQKA010000426.1 GCA_028281405.1 Hasllibacter sp.
GGCGACGTCCTTCCCGGAAAGGATCTCGGTGCTTTTCCGACTCAGGCGGGCGTGGGCGAGAAGGCGTTCGACCGCCTCCTTCGACAAGGTTTTCGGCAATCGCTTGAGGCGGCCCAAACCGCGGATCGGAAGCGCGGGATTGTCCGTGCGCCATCCCTCCTCGAAAGCGAAGCGGAAGAATTGCCGTATGGACGCGAGCCTGCGCGCCCGCGTGGACCGCGCGAAGCCCCGTTCGTCGCAGTGAATCAGGTAATTTTCGATATCGCCGCGAGTCGCCTCTTCCGCGTCCACCCCGCGCGCTTTGAGCCACCCGGAGAAGTCCATCAAATCGCGGGCGTAAGCGAGGCGCGTGTTTTCGGCGTTGCCGAGCTCCGCGAGTTGGGCCTCGAGGAATACGTCCAGTTTCCGCTCGAAAGTCATCGCGTCAGTCCAAAATCACGAGTTGCAGCGCCGCTTCCCTCGCCGCGCGCTCCAGTCCGAGCTCCCTCAACGTCCTGAGGGCCGAGGTCAGGTCGGCGGGCGGCGTGTCCCTGCCGCGCCGGAACCGCGCCGAAATGGAGAGGATTTCTTCTCCGAGGAGCGAGCGCGTCGCCGCGTCGGCGGGAGCGGGCGGCGCGGCGAACGCCCTCGCGACGGCCCGATCGATAATTCCCGGGGGCGGGGTCGCGGGAGCCTCGCCGAGGGCGATGGCCCGCATCAGGGCTTCCTTGGGGTTCGCGGGGTCCATCGCTCGGGCGGCGCTCTCGGCCTCGGTCGTCAGATAAATCATCTCGGTCGCCGCCCGTCGGGCTTCCCCGTCGAGGCGGAGCCACCGAATTTCTGGCGCGACCGCCTCGGCGGCGGCGACGCCCAGACCAGCCGACTTGAGGCGCCGCCAAGCGTCGGGCAGCGCTTCGGCCACCTCGGCTTCGTCGCCCCCATCGAGGGCGCTCAGCAGCGATTGAACCGCCGCCACGCGGTCCCATACGCCGCCTGACGCGGCGGGACGGCGCGATCGGTAGATATCCAGAAGTCGCTCGCCATCGATGGCGCCCGCGCGCGCCAAGCGCTCCGCCGCCGTGATTTGCGCCCTCCAGCCTGAACCGCCGTCGATATCCGCGTGAGCGAAGGGCAGGGGAAGGGGCGTCGTGGGAATGGGCTTCTCGATGGCCCGCAACATGAAAAAATCGAGTGGCGTGACCGGCGTCGGCCGGGGGGCCTCCAGTTCCTCCCGCAAATCCGGATCGAGGAGGAGGGCGAGAAGAGTGTCTTGATCGCGGCTCACCTCGGAAAGGGCGGACGCGCTTTCCAATGTCAGCGCGGCGGCGTTCCACTCGCCGGCGCGCGCCAGACAGAATACGCGGATGGCGAAGGAGGGTCTGGCGTCGGGTTGGGCGGCCAGCGCGGCGCAGGCGCGGTCTTCCCGGCCGACAAGAAGCGCGATGTCGAACGCCCGGGCGAAAGTCGCGGGATCGGGAGTCCTGACCTGTTCGATCAGGGCTCCGGCTTCGTCGATGGCTCCCATCGCCATCAATTTGTCCACGCGGGCCAGAAGGAAATCGCCGTCACGGGCGGCGTCCGCCGGGGGATTCGCCTCGACCAGAAGCACCCCCGTGACAAGGGTCTGGATCGCGGGGAGCGACTGGTTCGGCAAATCCGCCACGAGTCGGTTCAGGCGTTCCGGATCGCTCTCGGACCAAAGCCAGCGCGGCAACCCCATCGCGCGCGCGGGCACCAGACCGATCGCGTCCTTGCGGATCGATCCGATGGAGGAAACCGTGACGTCCCCGTCGTCGGGATCCCCGGGAACCCGCGGGTAGTCCGGCCGCGCGGCGCCGGGCGGGTCGGGGTCGCCGGTCGGTTCGATGATGGAGTCGGGGACGGGGTACGCCCCGGCCATCGCGCCGCCGACGGCTCCGGCGCACATCGCCAGGGCGGCGACCCTAATCCACATCGATGACGATGCTTTGCTCGATGCTCTGGCGATTCGGTTCCAAATCGCCGAAGATGGAAAAGCATACGAGTCCGATGAAAACGAGGGCCACGACGGCCGCCGCTATCTTGATCGCCAAGTTCATTGTCGCCGTCCCCGGTGTTGTCTCGTCATTCCGCTTCTAACGCGGGATTTAGGTGTTTTCCACGCAATTCGGAGGAGAAGTCGATGGACGGAGGCGCGTCCCGATATGGAACCTTGATCAAGACCCCCGTGTTGGTCGGCATGATGGGATCGGGCAAGACCGCCGTCGGCGGCGCGCTCGCCGGAATGCTCGGGGCGCGGTTTTTCGATTCGGACCGCGAGATCGAAGCCGCCGCCGGCGTGCCGGTGGCCGAGATTTTCTCCCGCGGGGGGGAGGCGTTGTTCAGGGACATGGAGACGCGGACCATCGAGCGGCTCCTTGGGGGAACTCCGGCGGTGGTCTCGGTCGGGGGAGGCGCGTTCATGTCGGAGCGGAACCGGGATCTGATCGCCCGGATGGGCGTTTCGGTGCACCTCGAAGCCGATCTGGAGCTATTGTGGGATCGCGTCCGCGGCAAGACGACGCGGCCACTCCTGATGACCGCCGATCCCAAGGCAACGCTGTCGGAGTTGCTTGCGGAGCGCGCGCCGATTTATGGGAAGGCGCGGGTGAAGGTGAAGGCCGACGCGGCCTACTCGGTCGCGGTGATGGCGGAGAAGGTGGCCCGCGCGCTCGGGGACGAAGGGATTTTGGAGGACGGAAGATGAGTGAGCGCGTGCGCGTGCCGCTTGGCGGCAGGGCCTACGATGTCGTGGTGGGGGAGGGGCTGATCGCCGAATCCGGCGCTCATGTCGCGCCGCTTCTCGAGCGTCCGAAGGTCGCGGTCCTGACCGACGAGACGGTTGCGGCCCTGCATCTGGAGGCGCTCGGGGCCGCCTTGGAACGGGAGGGAATCGCTTGGGACGCGCTCGCGCTGCCTTCGGGCGAGGCGACGAAATGTTGGACGCAACTGGAGCGCTCCGTGTCCTGGCTTCTGGATCAAAGGGTGGAGCGGAGGGACATGGTGATCGCCCTGGGCGGCGGCGTGGTCGGCGATTTGGCGGGCTTCGCCGCCGCGGTCCTGCGCCGCGGCGTCCGCTTCACGCAGATCCCCACCACGCTGCTGGCGCAGGTCGACAGTTCCGTCGGGGGCAAGACGGGCATCAATTCCCCGCACGGCAAGAACCTCGTCGGCGCGTTTCATCAGCCGAGCCTCGTGCTCGCCGACACCGGGGTACTCGACACCCTGACCGACCGGGATTTCCTCGCGGGGTATGGGGAGGTGGCGAAATACGGATTGCTCGGCGACGCGGAGTTCTTCGCCTGGCTGGAGGAGCGCGCGCCGGATCTGCGCCGGGATCCCGGGGCGCTGCGCCACGCGGTGCGGCGGTCGGTGGAGATGAAGGCGGACATCGTCGCCCGCGACGAAACGGAAACCGGCGACCGCGCCCTCTTGAACCTCGGGCACACCTTCGGCCACGCGCTGGAGGCGGCGGCGGGTTACTCCAACCGGCTGCTCCATGGCGAGGCGGTGGCCATCGGGTGCGTTTTGGCCTTCGAACTGTCGGCGCGCCTGGGCCTTTGCCCGCAGGAGGATCCGGGCAGGGTCGCCGCGCATCTGGAGGCGATGGGCATGGTCCGGAGGCTGTCCGATATCCCGGGCGGCGCGCCCGGAGCTGAGGCGCTGATGGATCTGATGGGGCAGGACAAAAAGGTAGTGGACGGTCGACCGAGGTTCATTCTGGCGCGCGG
>JANQKA010000472.1 GCA_028281405.1 Hasllibacter sp.
GCGCGCGAAAGAACTGAACGAGGAACTCGAAACCGCGATGGTCGTGGGTTACGATGATCAGGAGGCCGCAAAGCGGCCCGTTTCAGGATCAGAGATATAAGGCGGCTTCAATCCAGACCGCGCCCTCGGGATTCATCGGAAAATTTCCCGAGCGGTGTAGTATATCGTATGATCAGACCAATCTTGGCCCAATGGACTAATAGTAACCCGCGACGCCATCCATTGGCATCGACACGCGAATTTCACCACACTGGTTTGAATAGCGGATCCGCCGTTAACCATGATGGGGACAGAATAAATCCACCGGATTACCTTTTGGCGCCCCCTTGTGAGAAGATGGCGCGGGCGACATTCCGGCAAGCGATTCAATCGTTGATGGAATTGGCCCAGAGCCGCGAAGTCCTCCTCGATTCATTCACGATGCCGCTTTCAACGAATCCGGAATATCCAAATTTTGCCCACTCATCCTCATGAATCCATTGAACAAGCGGCCATGGTCTAAATCACATGCGCTACATGGGTCAGAACTCGACGCGGGAAAAATGTGGGAACATCCGGTAGAATTTCCTGAAGGACTCGTATGGATCCTCGCCCATGCTCGACCGCGGCAGAGTGAATCTCATCAGATCTTCCGGGATCTCGGAGGATTCCATCGTCAACCTCTCAAGCGTCGATAGGGTCGGCATGTCTATTATCAAGGCATTGTCGGGAGGTCGTGCGTATTCCCAATCATGAATCATCGCATCGACCCTGTACTCCTCTTTCGGGCAAACAACCACAGTCGTGGTCGCCATTGGCTGTCCATCGGAGTAACATGTGGACAACGCCCAAACGACCCTCCGATCGCTATTCAATAGATTCTTCTCCACCACGACCGCTTCAATCAGGCGCAACAGACCGTGGCCCAATTTCCTGCGTGTGATGTCCTCCGGGGTCAATCCGCCAAGAAACAATTCGGACATGCGGTCCCGCAAGCGGTCCAAACGCCATTCCCGCAAAGTTGGTTTTCCAGGTAAACGACTATCGTTATACATCACAATTCTCTTGTCATCGGGTTGAGGTTGACCAAGGGAATTTGGATTCGCATTCAAGGTAAGTCTTAAGACGCTGTAGATTGGAACGCGTGGAATCGCATCCAAAAAACTCCTGATTTGAGAATACAGACCACTGGGGTCCGTATAATCGAACCAAATTATGACTGGATTCGAAAATTTCGTCGCTTCGATAAAGTCTTCAAGGTTCCCATGAACACAGGAAATCAGGGGTATTGGGCGATTGAATACCTGACGCGCGTGGATGTCCGGCCGGGCTTCCACGCAGACCATGTCGGAAATCCCCAGGCGTGAATGAACCAAGCGGAAGTCCTCAAGAAATGGACCGCCGAGTCCAATGTATCGATATTTCTCGATTTCCAACTCCGTTCCGATTCTCGAAAGAAGGGCAAGGAACAATTCCCGGTCGACCGCCTTGTTCGGGCGAAGGTGATACGGAGGCGAAGCATCCCCGCTCATGATTTGTGCTCCTTTTCGCAATCTTCGCCTTTTTGGATTTTCTCCAACATTATTTCGAAACATGCTTCACCGACAATTCCGGGTCTCTCTTCGGCGGAATCGAATAGTGCGTTGGAGATATCCCTGACCTCGTTAACCGGCCGGGAAAACACAATGCGCTCCGAACACGGCGTCTTTTCCGGCGGGGAAGGAACAACTCCCTCTTGCAACGGATTGTACTCGATGCTTCCATCGGGCAGGACCGCTCCACGCCGGGTAGCCACCGAATCAACAGCCAATCGCAAAGGCATGGATTCAGCACCATTCCATTTGTCCCTAAGATCGGACCCGGGAAAGTTCCTCATGTCATTTGCGTAACCGATCCATATCTTGATCCCCGTGAGCATTCTATTAAATGTTTGGATCCAGATATCCGAAGTAATGTCAAGCGCTCGCTTTGTTGTCGCGAGGGGAAGTTTTTCGGCGCGTTTCGATTGAAATTCAACGATTCCGGTAATTGTGGAAAAGCGATAACTATACAATGGAATTCCATTCCCCCATCCGGTCAAGGGGCTCTTATCGCCGAAAATCACCGCGCGCCCATTGCATATAATTGTCCACCCGGCGCTCGGCGCCGAGCGGGGACTCTCGAAATCGATTACTTCATCTTCGTCGAATTGAAGACCGTAGTTCCAATTCAAGCCAATCGCCATCGATACGACTACCCCGTCCATTTCCTTCTTGAATACAAATGGGGCGGGGCCGTTCGAGCCTTTCGAAACGAGCACCCCGACTTCGGCGGCATCAATCCTCCGCCCGTTCACAAGAATTGTCAATCCGCGCCCGAGAAAAACCGTGAAATACTCAGAAAGTGCCTCGCGGAGGCGGGCCAGAAATCCCACATTGGCGAAACGACTGGCGGCGAATTCATATAATTTACCGACTTGAATCGTTGTTCCCGCCTCGGTGAACGACCCTGCTGCCAAGTCAATAATCGGGAGTTCCCAACTTTTTCCGTCGAGCCACTCGGAAGTAATCGGCACCTCATACGCGTCGCCCGCATGGAGAGTTCTGATCGTGGCTTCGCGGCCCATTTTGAACATGGCACGTTTCATGCCGATTCCGTGCATCCCGATTGTATCAATATCCTGGTCGCGCTCATCGTCCAATTCCCGTCCCATCTTGAGGGAGAATTTCTGAGCCCCCCAGCGCGGAATTCCCCCACCATTGTCCGTGATCGTGAATTTCTCACCGTCCATATCTATGGAAACGGAATGCTTGGAATAGTCCACCCCGCTGCCCTCGGCCAGACGCATCGTTCCGTCGATGGAATTGTCCACGAAATCGATGACCGCGTCGATCAGGGTAATGTCGCGCGTGAGCATCGAGACGAAGAAGTTCTTCGTCGGGACGGCCGAAGCCTTGTCCGGGTCAAAGTAATCCGGATCGAAGTCGCGCTTCGCCTGAGCGGCCAAAGCCGCGTTCCTGTGGGCCGCGTTCATTTCAACTCTCCTCCGTTCTCCACCGATGGCGGCCGCCCCGAGTCCAATCACGCCAAGCCCTGGCGGGCACTGTTCCGCGGCGGCGTTCCAGTTCCTCGCACCCGGGCCGGGACACCCACTGACGCCAAAAATCAACCATGCCGGCCAGCACCGACAAACCTGCCTGACCAATCGCCCATGCTCCCGGTCCCTGTGTCGCAGCCCCTCCACTGGATGCGTTCCCACCAGAAAAAACGCTCCGCCACATTTGCCCGGCATGCCGATACCCTCCCGATGCGCGGGACAATCCGGCTACGGCGTCGCATCCAGTTCGGTTGGTCGGGAGCGATGCCCTCCTCCAGAGGGAAATTTCCAGCTCGGTCGACCGTCGGCACAGCTCCCCGCGGAGGAGCCTTCGCCGATTCCGCGTACCGATACGCTCGCCGCCGTCGCGGGTCGGCGGATGCCCGATGGGCCGGGAAGCCCGCGATCGACGGAGGACACCACGCGCAATTGCGCCGGTCCCACCGGTTTTGAGCGACAGGTAGCGGTCATCGCCCTGTATGTTCATCACCCACGCCCTCATCTTCTCCGGCTTTGGCCTTTACGTTCCCCTCGCCTCGCGGCGGACGACCCTGCGCAAAACTTCCAAGGAATCTAACTCGTCCAAACTCTTGTGGCAACCACGAATCCTCCCTGTGCAGGACAACGGACATTCTGGCGCCTCCTGTGGAAGGATTGAAATCCGGCAATACGGAACCGACCTCTCCCAAACACCATCGCCCATACCCCGGTGCCGCCCTATGACGGCACCACTCATCCGCCGCAGCGAACGCCACTCAAACGAGGACACCCGCCCGCGCGGGGCCGCTACGCTCACGCTTGCCCGTTTTCGGCCTGTTTGCGCAGGACACCCGCCCGCGCGGGGCCGCTACCCTTCCGCGTGACGGTCGCACCACAGGCACAGAAGTTCGGTCGCGACATGCGCGCCCGCGATTGCGGTCGCGCCCGTCGCGTCGTAGGGAGGCGACACCTCGACCACATCCCCGCCCACGATCGGCACCCCCCTCATCCCCCGCAGCACCGCCGCCGCCTGCCAGGACGCGAGACCACCCCAGACCGGAGTGCCCGTGCCCGGCGCGAACGCGGGATCCAGCGCGTCGATGTCGAATGTCACGTAAGCCGGCGCCCGGCCAACCCGGGCGCGGATGCGCCGCGCGATCTCGGCGGGACCGATCCGGTGACACTCGGGCGCGTCGATGATCTCCATTCCCGACGAATCCGGGTTCACCGTGCGGATGCCCACC
>JANQKA010000408.1 GCA_028281405.1 Hasllibacter sp.
CCACATCCGCGGGGGGCGCCATGTGGATCGCGGCGGGGGCGGTGGACCGTCCGCTTACGGCGCTCCTGGCCGGCGCACCGTCGACGCTATTCGAGCCGCGGAGCGATCCGCGGGCATCGCGGAAGAAATGGATCGGGTCGATGAAACCCCGCGGTGAAGTGCTCCTCGACGCGGGGGCTGTCGGAGCGCTGTCGCGGGGCCGGTCGCTTCTTCCCGTGGGTGTGACCGGAGTGACGGGCGACTTCGGGAGGGGTGATCCGGTAACGTTGAAGGGGCCCGATGGAGTGCGCCTCGGCGCGGGCCTCTCACGCTACACCGCCGATGAGGCCCGCGCGATCCGCGGCCTTCACTCCAATGAAATTGAACCGGTCCTCGGTTATCCGGCCCGCGCCGCGCTGATCCATCGCGACGATCTCGTCATTTAGCCGACTCCCGACGCCCGCGAAACCGCTCGCCCCGTTCACCACCCCGGCACATCGTCGCCATGGTTTGGCCTTCGTCGCAACGGATTAATTGTACGGGGTTCCGATCGCCGCGCCTCATTGCGACGTACGTCCCCGTCCTCCGCGCAGTTCCATCCGTTCCCATCTTTGCGGGTTGGCCGACTTGAGCGCCGGTGACTTGGGCGTGGACTCAACCACGGTTGACGACTGTGTTCACGCCCTTCAGCGATTCGCGTGAACCCAACGCGGTTTGCGCTACCGATTCCATCAATCCGCTGGTGCTCCACGTCCCGGCGCATCGGCTCGGGACGCGGCTTTTGCTCCCGCGGAATAGAATGGAATCATGGGTGCCGCGCCGTGCCGACACATCGGGCAGGCCCTGTCCTGCGCGCCGATTCTCCCGACTACCCTGCACTGATCGACCATTCGCCTTCCGGTGCATCACCTCGGGGGATCGGGCCTCGTTGCGACTGAATTGAGCGGGCTCCGGATTGCAGGGGTGTGCCGGCGCTTCGCGGCGACCCATTTCTCCGAACCGATTCCCGACGTGGTAAACACCGCTCTACCGTTCGCCTCCACGGCGAGCAGCTGGCGCGGGGCATTCACTCCGCCGGAATCGGGGTGGTTCCCGGTCATGGCTCCGAACCAATGCCATTGAGACGGCTTCGCCCCTCGAACCGATTCCCGACGTGGCCAACACCGGTCGGCCGTTCTCCTCCACGGCGCGCCGCTGGGCGCGGAGTTTTCATTCCGCCGGAATCGGGCGTTTCCGGTCATGGCTCCGTTCCGATGCCAACGAGACGGTTCACCCCCCGGACCTCTCCCCGCCAACGACTTACGGTCGGCGTCCTTCCCCCGCGTGTTGCCGCCTTGGCGTCGATGCGGCGCACCGGCCGCTTGTTATGGGCTTTTCTTGTTTTTGATCGGACACCGACCGTCGCGGCGCCCTCGTGCCGGGGATTGGCCCGCCTCCACGAACGTCCGTGGGCACGATGGTCGGAACCCAATCACCCACCGCCGGAGCGCGGGACAGGATTTTCGGGAGGGGAAGTCATGGGTTGCCCGTTGGCCCTCCGCCCGGAATGGAAGAATTCCGAAATCGATCCGGAAACATGGGTCGACCGGCCGTCAAGCCCCGTTCTCCGGGAATCCCCGCCCGGAGGAGATGTCAGCAATTCGGCACGTTGACGGCGAGGCCGCCCAGGGAAGTCTCCTTGTACTTCTCGCTCATGTCGCGGCCCGTCTGCCGCATCGTCTCCACGC
>JANQKA010000067.1 GCA_028281405.1 Hasllibacter sp.
CCGCCGAGATGACCTCCACGAAGTCCGACTTCCACCTTCGGGCCTCGGTCAAGTGCTGGGACGGGGACGCGGAGTTCCACTACGTCGAATGGGAGCACACGATCCCCCGGAACGGGATGTGACCCGGGCGGATCCACCGTCCTCCTCGGGCGGGCGATTCCCCCCGCCGACCTTTATCCAGACTTGCCCGGGACGAATTCCACCGCCTCCGCGCCCGTGCGGACGCCCGCGGGAACGGGGTGATTCGCGAATCGGACAGGCATCGGCGGTTTCCGCAACAGCCGGACTTTTTGCTCCGCCGCCGATACGGACTCCGCCCGAACGGGAGTTGACATGGTTCGACGGCCGAGCGATGTTCGCATGGTTGGGGTTGCCTTGTCCGTCGACACTCGATTCGGTGTGCGGCGAAGCGGGGTTCGGCCCTGTCGGGTTGGAGTGGTTCCGACGCGTCATGTTGACGGGCGCCTTTGGAGTGCGGTATCAGCCGGGCGGGTGCTTGGGAAAGTGGAGACGAAGGTGAAGCTCAAGAAAAAGCGCCGCGCCGCCATTGAACGCGCCATTCTGAGCCGTTTCGACGGCCACGCTAAACGCGTCGAAATGGACTTGATCGGTGCGTACGCTTCCTGGAAGCACCCGGATGAGGTGATGCTGCACATCACTATCTACTTCGACCACGACGTATTAGAGATCGATCTTGATGAATTCTGGGATGTTCATGACCGCGTCATCGACGCCATGGGCGATAAGCTCGAAGGGATATTCCCTTTCATGCTTCCGAGGCGGATCGAGGAGACGGACCATGCTTGACCCGGGATTCCACCACGACTTGATGGACTTGGCCGAATCCCTGATCGAGGGGGTCGGGGACCGGGAACCAGATCACGCGGAAATGGCCCGCGGGGCCGGCACGGCTTACTACGCCATGTTTCACGCCGCGGCGCGGGTGATCTCCGATGTTTTGATTGGCGATGACCCGGCAAGCCGGCCGAACAGGGCATGGGTCGAGTTCTACCGCGGTTTGGATCATGGCGTCGCGAATACCGCCTGCGATCGCGCGAAAAAATTTCCTTTTCCGCCGGAGATTCAGAAATTCGCGGAGGATTTCGTGACTCTTCAAGTCGCCCGCCATGCCTTGGACTACGACGGCGCAGATGTAGTCGCGAACATGGAGGGAAAGTTATGAATGTGCGCGACTACCAGATCCTTTTCGTCCTGTGCTTTTTGGCGGTGTTCGCGGCAATCGCGCTTCCCGCCTTGGGAGCGGAACGGGAGTGCCTCGACGAGGTTGAATTCCATGTCGAGAGATTCATGCTAAACGCGGAAGACGTGGGACGATTCCAAGGACTTTCCTACAAGATTCTTCGTCTTTGGCGCACCGAGGACGGCGTGATGGGTCAGTGCTATATCCTCATTGACCAAAACGAGATTTGCCGCACTTCTTGCGGCGGCAAATACCAAGGGAGTGGCCCGATTGGGCCTTTCTCCAAAATCCGATGATCGAATTGACCCAAGCGGAGGCGCGCTTCCTCGTTTTGACCGCGAAAAACGGAATCGCCGGACTCGAAGAGGTGTCCAGAAACGACTTGCTCGATTCGCCTCGTGGAACTTGATCAACACCAGGGGGGCCGCGGACGCAAGACAGCGCGCGCGCACCGACAGGGAGCGTCGGATATAGGGTCAACGAACGGCCCTCCCGAATCCTCGCCCAAGATTCCATGGCGCGAATCGATGGGATTTCCAATGCGCGCTTGCTTTGGCTGGCCTGGCCAAACGCCGCCGCGGCGATCCCGCGGCGGTCGGACCGCAACGAACACCCGCCGATTTGAGCGCGCGCGACCAAGACCGGATCTGTCCACCGCGGCCGGGTCGCCTCTGTCGCGTCGAACACGGTTTCCCCTCCTCGTGGCGGTCGGGCGATGACTTCACCGAATCGGCGGGGATCCCGCGCGGGGCGTGTGCCGATGGGACGGGTGATTCCCCCGCGACCGGGTGAAGCGCGTCCACCCGAGGCCTTCCTCCGACCGTCAAGTGGCCGGTGGCGAGCGATCCAGATTCGCGATAATCCCGGTGCCCGACCGAATTCCCGAGTCGGTTGGCTCGACTGGATCATGCGAAGTATTGCGGGCGCGAGTGTCATACTGAGGGCGGCGTGGAAGCTTGGCCATTTTCGGCGGCGGACGCGCGCCCGAATAACATCGCGGTTCTCCGCGGTGACGACGCGGAAGGCCCTACCCTGACCGCGCCGACCCACGGCCATGTCACGACTGCCGTCCAAATCCCGACCGGCCCGATGCTCAGGCCAAGAATGGCCGGAGCGGTCACCGAAACCCGCGGCTCCGTGGATGCCGGTTCCGACCCACGAAGCGACGTGCCCAATGTGGGGATCGTTCGGTGGGCGCGGCGAAGCGGGTTCGCGTCGCCGGGGGCGGTGTGCCGCCAACCCGCCAACGACTGCCCGGACGGCATTTCGAAACCAGCGGGGACGACCGCGTGGAACCGGAACCGCGCGATTGGGAACCCCGGGGATCGTTCGAACGGCTCGGTCAAGGCGGAGGACGGCGTCCGCGGCCCCGCCAAGCCGCGTCCCCGGCGACTATTCGAAACCGCCGCTGACCGCGTGATCGCGGACGACTGGGATGGAGCGACGCCACGCCGGATCCGTTCGATGAACGCGGGAAATCGTATCGGCGCGGGGAGGGCGCGGAAGGCGGCGATGCCTCCGCGAAATCTCCGGTCGATCCGAATGGCGTGGCGCCCCCCGGATCTCCACGCCCGGGTGTTGCGATGTTGACGGGGCGATTGGCCGCCTCGGTGATCCCGGATCCACGCGCGCCCGGGTGTTGTGCCATCGAGCGCATGAATGGTCTTGGTCTCACGCCCTGATCCCCGCGCGCCCGGGTGTTGCGCTCCTCCCCGGCAAAGTCTAGGCGGGCGGAGCGCGGCCCGGATCGGGGTGGCCGACGAAACATCGAAGGGAACAGCCTTGACCAAGACACAAATCCGAGCCGACTTCCCGCGCGCGGTCCGCGAAATCGAAAACACTTGGATCAAAATGCCGGACGGCGTCCGCCTCGCGGCGCGGATCTGGCTGCCCAAAGACGCCAAATCGGATCCCGTGCCGGCGATCCTCGAATACCTGCCCTACCGAAAGCGCGACGGAACGGTCGAGCGGGACGCCTTGACGCACCCCTATTTCGCGGGGCACGGCTACGCCGGGGTCAGGGTCGACATGCGCGGCTCCGGAGACAGCGAGGGCCTCTGCTTCGGCGAATATCTCAAGCAGGAACAGGACGACGCGCTGGCGGTGCTCGAGTGGCTCGCGGCCCAACCCTGGTGTTCGGGCAGGATCGGAATGATCGGCATTTCCTGGGGAGGCTTCAACGGACTCCAGATCGCCGCCCGCCGTCCGCCCGAGTTGGGCGCGGTGATCTCGATCTGCTCTACCGACGACCGGTACGCCGACGACATACATTTCATGGGCGGCGCGGTGCTTTGCGACAAACTCAACTGGGCGTCCGCGGCCTTTTCAATCCTGAGCACCCCTCCCGACCCGGCCATCGTCGGAAAACGCTGGCGGGAAATGTGGCTGAACAGGCTCGAGAACACCGATCCTTGGGGAATCGACTGGTTCCGACATCAGCGGCGCGACGAATTCTACGCCCATGGCTCGATTTGCGAAAATTACGCGGACGTTGAGGTTCCCGTCTACATGGTCGGTGGGTGGGCCGACGGCTACACCAACTCCGTATTCCGCGCCATGGAGCATCTGCCGGGCCCGAAAAAGGGTCTGATCGGCCCTTGGGGACACAAATATCCACACTTCGCCCTGCCGGGTCCGCAAATCGGATTCCTTCAGGAATGCCTGCGGTGGTGGGACCAACATCTGAAAGGCGTCGACACCGGCATCATGGACGAGCCCCCGCTCCGGGTGTGGCTGCAGGATCCGGCCCCTCCCGCGCCGTTCCGCCAGACGCGCTCGGGTCGTTGGGTGGCCGAACCCGGATGGTCGGGCAAGGCTTTGGAGACCACGACGCTGCACCCCGGGCCGTCCGGACTTTCGGACGCGCCCCAGGGCGGGAAATTGACGATCAGCTCTCCGCAAAACGCCGGCGTCGCCTCGGGAGCGTGGTGCGGCTACGGCGTGGTCGCCGACGGCCCGCTGGATCAGAATGGCGAAAACGGCCTTTTGACATCCTTCGAATCCGAACCGCTGGAGGACGTCCTCATCCTTTTGGGATTTCCGATGCTCCACGCCGAAGTCGAGAGCAACGCGCCCCAGGCCAACCTCGTGGCGACGCTCTCCTCCGTGAGCAAAAACGGAAGGGCCACGCTGATCAGCTACGGCGTCCTCAACCTGACCCACCGGAACGGTCACGCCTCGCCGGAACCCATGCCGCTCGGGACGGCGGTCCCCATTGAGTTGCGGCTCAACGCCTGCGGCCAGCGCGTGGCCAAGGGGCACAGGCTGCGCCTTTCACTTGGAACCGCCTATTGGCCCGTCATCTGGCCCTCCCAGAGCGCGGCGGTCCTGAAGCTGACCAACGCGAAGCTCGAACTCCCGCTGCGCGGGCCCCGGGACATCGACGCGCACTTGGCGGACTTCGAGCCGCCGGAGACCGCGCCCCCCATGAAGGTCGAATCCGATTCGAAAGCGACCTACGAGCGCTCACGCCGGATCGATCATGTCACCGGGGAGGAATCGATCGAGCGAACCCAGGAAACGGGCTTCGTGGTGCACCCGGACAACGGTCTCATGATGCGTGAAACCTGCCGCGAAACCTTCCGCATCCACCCGGACGACCCTCACTCGGCGGTCGGCATCTGCCGCTGGCACAGGGCCTACGCCCGGGGCGAATGGCGAATCGTGCTCGGATCGGAAATCTCGGTGAGGGCCTGGCCGGAAGTTTGGCGCGTCGACGCGACCCTGATCGCCGAGGACGCCGACGGCGAGGTCTCGGAACGCACATGGAGCGAGGAGATCCCCCGCGACCTGGTCTGAAAGGACACACCGATGGGCGCGTTTCCCGAATTCGGCCCCGGAGTCGAAACCCATTCCCTCGCCGCGGGCGGCGTGACCATGCGCGTCGTGATCGAAGGCTCCGGCACGGATGTCGTGTTCATCCCCGGCGGAGACCAGACCGCGGAAGGCTACTCCCAGCAATTCGCCCGGCTGGCGGACCGCTTCCGCTGCGTGTCGTACGACCCGCGCGGCGCCGGGGACACGCGCTCGCCCCCCGCGCCATGGACCATCGGGGACTACGCCCGCGACTGCGCCGCCGTGATAGACGCACATTGCGGCGGCAAGGCCGTCGTGGTCGGCCTGTCCCTGGGCGGACTCGTGACGCAGCGGGTCGCGATCGATTTCCCCGAAAAGGTGAGCCTCGCCATTCCAATGGGCACCGCCGCCCGAATCGAGGGGTTCACACGCGACTGGATGCTGGCGGAGATCCGCCTGCGAGAGCGGGGCGTGGTTCTGCCCGAATATTTCCTCGCGACGCACTACGCCGCGTTCGCCTTCCCGGCCAAGGCCCTGCACGACCCGGATCTGTGGGAGGAGATCAAACCCGCCTACACCGAGCGTTTCGCGAACCGCGACCCGAAAGACCTCGTCGATCAATGGAGGGCGTGCCTCGATTTCGACTGCCGCGAGGAACTGAAGACCTGCCCCGTCCCGATGCATGTGATCGCTTTTTCCGAGGACGTTCAGACCGCGCCCTCCATGTGCAGGGTGGTCTCCGATTTGGCGCCCAAGGGAGTGTTTCACGAGATTCCCGGATTGGGGCATGTCTCGATGACGCGGCACCGGCCGGACGTGGTCGCGGCGAAGCTGCGCGAAATCATCGAGGGAGCCTGATCCGATGGGGCGCCGTCGGATCGCCGTCGCGGGGTTTCAACACGAAACCAACACCTTCGCTCCCGGTTCCGCCGGGATCGCGGAATTCCTCATGCCGGACAGCTGGCCCGGAATGCTCTCCGGGGAGGACGCCGTCTCCGGAACCCTGGGCATGAACATTCCCCTCGCCGGCGCTGTCGAGGAACTCCGTCGGCGCGGGGAAGCCGAGGTGGTGCCGATACTTTGGTGCGCGGCGGAACCGAGCGGGCCGGTGACGGACGAAGCCTTCGATTGGGTCTGCGGGCGAATTCTGGACGGCCTCGACGCGGCGGGTCCGCTGGACGCCGTCTACCTCGATCTGCACGGAGCCATGGTGACGGAGAGCCACGACGACGGCGAGGCGGAATTGCTCCGGCGGATCCGCCGCCGCGCGGGCCGCGGCCCGCTCGTCGGCATAAGCCTCGACCTGCACGCGAATCTGTCCGCGGAAATGGTCGAAGCCGCGGATCTGATCACGGTTTACCGGACATATCCCCATTTGGACATGGCCGGGACGGGCGCGCGATGCGCGGCCGCCCTGCTCGACGCCCTGCGGGGCGCGAAGCGTTTCCCGGCCTTCCGCCAGGGTTCCTATTTGATCCCGCTTCACGCTCAATCCACCTGCCACGAGCCGTGCCGGTCGCTTTACCGCGCCTTGGAGGATCCGCTCCCGGGACCATTCGAATACGCGGATCTCGCCTTGGGATTCACCGCCTCCGACATTCCCGATTGCGGCCCGGCGGTCGTGGCCTACGGCGACGACCCCGAGAGCGCGGCCGAATTGGCGGACCGCGTCCTGGATCTTCTGGAAACCTCCGAAGCCGACTTCGACACCACGCTGCTCGACGCCCGCTCGGCCGTCCGGCGGGCTCTGGATATCCGGGGAGCCGGTCCCGTCGTCATCGCCGATGTTCAGGACAATCCTGGCGCGGGCGGAACGGCGGACACGACGGGCCTGTTGCGCTCCTTGATCGATATGGGAGCGGAAAACGCCCTTCTCGGCGTGATCCACGATCCGGAGACGGCGGCGATGGCCCGGGATGCGGGCGTCGGAGCGGTTCTCGCCACCGCCGTCGGCGGCGGATCCGGGTCGCCCGGACAATCCCCCGTGACCGGCGAATTCCGGGTTCTCGCCGTCAGCGACGGCGACATCCCCTATGCCGGAGCCATGTATGGAGGAGGCGTGGCCTCGCTGGGGCCCAGTTGCCTTCTCGGCGTCGGGCCTCCCGATTCCGACATCCGGATCGTCGTGAGTTCGACGAGGATCCAATGCCTCGACCGGGCCTTGTTCACGCATTTCGGGGCGGACCCCGCCTCCGCGGACATCGTCTGCGTCAAAAGCACCGTCCATTTCCGCGCCGACTTCGAACCGATGGCCCGCGCCGTGCTGAACGCCGCCTCTCCCGGCGCGTTTTCCTGCCGGCTCCTGGAAGTCCCGTACCGCAAACTCAGGAACGGCGTCCGCCTCGGGCCGCTCGGCCCCGAACACAACCTCCCGCCGGCCCGCCGCGCGCCATCGGGGGAGGAATGATGCGGAAGATTCTTTTGTCCGCGGCCATGTTCGCCGCGTCGGCCGGCGCAACCGCCGCCGAAGTGGCATTGACCGGCAGGGCCGAATTCGGCGTGCACAACAATGTCCAAATCCGTTTGCAGGACTTCTTCGACGAGGAGGACCGGAAGCTAAGCCCCACGCGCTTTTTCCAGGATGTGGACGCGACGTTCATGGGAACCGGCGTCACGGACAACGGCACGGCCTTCGGCGCGTCGGTGGACCTTGATGAAATCGAAGCCGTGAGCGCGGGCGACAACGACGCTCACGGCGGCGTGGCCGTGTTCCTTTCCGGCCGCTTCGGCACCCTGACCCTCGGCGACACCGACGGTGCCTTGGACTGGGCCCTTGCCGAACCCGGCGACGTCGCGAACCCCGGGTCGCTCAACGACGAGGAAATCGGCCACGCGGGATACAACGACGACTACATGGACGGCCTGCACGACGGTCAGATCCTGCGCTACGACAACACGCTCGGCAATTTCGGGTTCGCGCTCTCCGCCGAAATGGACGACGGCGCGCGGATGACCGAAGGCATGGAGCGCGACCCGACCCTCGCCTTCGGTTCGAAACTTCGCTTCAGCCTGTTCCGGGGAACGTTCGGCCTCGGCCTCGGAGCCCAATCGGGCCCGGCCCAAACGAGCCAATCCCAATCGGAACGGGCCGTCTTGGATCTGCTCAGGGATTTCTTCGTCGACCTCGGTCTCAACATCGACCCGGACCTCGATCTCCCCCCCGGTCCGGATCTCGAATTGGACGCGCTGCTCGCCGCGTATTCCGTGACGTACGTGGCGAATTCCGGCTTCGGCTTCGGTGTCCAATACGGAATTCAGGAACTGGACGTGCCCGCGGGAATGGAGGATTCGGTGAACATCCGGACGCACACGCACCACTTAGGCCTGGGCGTCGGCTATTTCGGGTCGAGGCGGTTTTCCTATCACGTCAACTACGGGCACCGCCACTCCCAATCCATCGACGTGGCGGGAGTCGGCGTGGCGGTCGGATATTCCCTGGGCGACGGGGTGTCCCTGAACCTCGGCGCCAATTCCAGCGTCGACGTGAACAACATCGAAGGATTCTCCGGTTATTCCCTGGGGTACGCGATGTCTTTCTGAATACGCGCCGAACGACGTGGACCGAGCGGAATCCCCGGCTTCATTCGCGCCGGCAACCGCCAATCCGCGGCCCGCGCCCGCCCGGCCCCGCGAAACCGCCGTGAAATATTCGGAAACCGTCGGATCGCCCATTCTGTGGGCTTCGGACGGCGGGTGGCCGCCGACGGGGCTTGCCCACGCGCACCGCCCGGACCTTGCGGCGCCGTCCCCCGCGCCACGCCTCTCCCGCCGAAGCCGAATACGGGTCGCCGCCCTCCGAATCAAGGACCACGGCCTCCCACTCTCGCCGTTGAATTGAAGTTCGGGGTTGAAATGGGAAATCGCCTTGCTACCATGCGTTCCCACTGGACCATGAACGGGAACCGGGGCGGAAGGGAGGAAGCCAATGCGCATCGCATGCTTGGGCGGAGGACCGGCCGGCCTCTACTTCGCGATCTCCATGAAATTGCGGGATCCGGCGCACGAGGTGACGGTGTTCGAGCGCAACCGGGCCAACGACACCTTCGGCTGGGGTGTCGTCCTGTCGGACGACGCTTTGGAGAAACTCGAAAAGAACGATCCCGAAAGCGCGGGCGCCATCCGCCGCCACGTCGCCTACTGGGACGATATCGCGGTGGTGCGCGACGGCGTCCGCACCGTCTCCGGCGGACACGGCTTCGCCGGAATCGGCCGCAGGAGAATGTTGATGCTCCTGCGCGACCGCGCCGTCGGGCTGGGCGTCGAAATGAAATTCGAAACCGAATTCGGAACCGCCGCCGAATTCTCGGACGACCACGACCTCGTGGTCGCCTGCGACGGGATCAACTCGAAAACACGCGCCGCCTTCGCCGACCGGTTCCAGCCCGACATCGATGTGCGCCGGTGCCAATTCGTCTGGCTCGGCACGCATCAGAAATTCGACGACGCCTTCACCTTCATTTTCGAAAACACCGAACACGGCTGGATGTGGGCCCACGTCTACCAATTCGACGACGACACCGCCACCTTCATCGTCGAATGCCAGGGAAGCACCTGGGACAATTTCGGCTTCCGCGACATGTCCAAGGAGCAAACGGTCGAAACCTGCCGGAAAGTGTTCGGGGACCATCTGGGAGGGCACCCCCTGATCTCGAACGCGGCGCACCTGCGGGGCTCCGCGGTGTGGATGAGGTTCCCCCGGGTGATTTGCGCGAAGTGGCATCACGAAAACATCGTGCTTATGGGCGACGCGGCCGCGACCGGGCACTTTTCCATCGGTTCCGGCACCCGCCTCGCTTTCGACAGCGCGGTCTCGTTGGCCGACTACCTGCATTCCGAAAATACCATGGACGCGGCCTTCGAGCGGTATCAGGAAGAGCGCCGTCTGGAGGTGCTGCGCCTGCAGTCGGCGGCCCGCAACTCGCTCGAATGGTTCGAGCACATCGATCTTTATTTGGATCTTCACCCCGTACAATTCAATTATTCCCTGCTCACCCGCAGCCAAAGGATCAGCCACGAGAACCTGCGCTTGCGCGACGGCGAATGGCTGAATTCGGCCGAGAAATGGTTTCAAACCCGGGCCGGAATGCCCGAGGACGCCCCGGTGCGGGCTCCGATGTTCACCCCCTGCCGGTTGCGCGGCATGGAACTCAAAAACCGCGTCGTGGTGTCACCGATGGCGCAATACAAGGCGGTGGACGGCTCCCCGAACGACTGGCACATGATCCATTACGGCGAACGCGCCAAGGGCGGGGCCGGGTTGATACACACCGAAATGACCTGCGTGTCCGCCACCGGGCGCATCACTCCCGGCTGCCCGGGATTGTATCGTCCCGGACACGAAACCGCCTGGGCCCGCCTCGTCGATTTCGTGCACCGCGAGACCGACGCCAAAATATGCTGCCAGATCGGTCATTCGGGCCGGAAGGGATCGACCAATGTCGGTTGGGAAGGCATGGACGAACCCCTCGGGGAGGGAAATTGGGAATTGATCTCGGCCTCGCCCATCCCCTGGTCCGACGCCAACGCGGTTCCGCGCGAAGCCGGCCGCGCCGACATGGACGAAATCAAGGAGCAATTCGTGGCGTCGACCGAAATGGCCGAGCGGGCGGGCTTCGACATGATCGAACTGCACGCCGCGCACGGATACCTGCTCTCCTCCTTCATCTCCCCGCTGTCGAATGTCCGCGGAGACGAATACGGAGGTTCCTTGGAAAATCGGCTGCGATTTCCACTGGAGGTGTTCCGGGCGATGCGGGTCGCCTGGCCCGGCCGGAAGCCGATGTCGGTGCGGATCTCGGCCAGCGACTGGGTGGGCGACGACGGCGTGACCCCGGACGAGGCGGTGGAAATCGCCAAGGCGTTCGCCGACGCCGGAGCCGACGTCATCGATGTTTCGGCGGGCCAGACCAGCGTTGACGCCAAACCCGTTTACGGGAGGATGTTCCAGACCCCGTTTTCCGACCGCATCCGCAACAAGGCCAAAATCTCCACCATGGCGGTGGGCAACATTTACGAGGCCGATCACGCGAATTCGATCCTTATGGCGGGGCGCGCCGATTTGGTGGCGATCGGCCGTCCCCACCTGTCGGATCCGTATTGGACCCTGCGCGAAGGCGCGAGGATCGGCGACCGGATGGAAACCTCTTGGCCTCGGCCTTATCTGGCTGGACGCGATCAGACGTGGCGGTTGGCGGACAGGGAAGCGGAGATGATCCGGGCGTGACACTGGAGGGCAGGCATGTCGTAGTGACCGGCGGGGGCACCGGAATCGGCGCCGAGACCGCCCGAGCCTTTGCGGAGGCCGGGGCGGCGGTCACGATCATGGGCCGCACCGAAGCCTCTCTGAAAAGGCGGGGACTCCCCCACAGGATCTGCGACGTGACCGACCCGGACTCCGTGCGGACCGCCTTCGACGCGGCGCGCGCGGAGAGCGGACCCGTCGCCGCCGTGATCGCCAACGCGGGGGCCGCCGAAAGCGCGCCCTTCGCCAAGACCTCCACCGAAGCGCTCCGGTCCATGCTCGAGGTCAACCTGATCGGGGTGGCCAATGCATGGAGGGCCGCCCTGCCGGACATGAAAGCCGCGGGGTGGGGCCGCATGATCGCCGTCGCCTCGACCGCCGGGCTGAAGGGATACCCCTACGTATCCTCCTATTGCGCGGCCAAGCACGGAGTGGTGGGATTGACCCGGGCCCTCTCGCTGGAACTGGCTTCGACCGGCGTCACCGTCAACGCGATTTGCCCGGGCTTCGTGGAAACGCCGATGTTGGAACGCTCCATCGCCAACTTAGTCGAAAAGACGGGCATGTCCGGGGAAAGGGCGCGCGAGTCCCTGCTGGCGGGGAATCCGCAAAAGCGCTTCATTCAAGCGCGCGAGGTCGCGGCGGCCGCGCTGTGGCTGTGCTCGGACGCGGCGCGCTCGGTGACCGGGCACGCCCTGCCCCTGTCGGGAGGCGAGATATGAGAGCGGAACCCTCCGGAAGAAATCCGCCGACGGCGGTTTCCGGGAAGCGCCCGCGGCTTCGGTCGAAGCGTCCCGCGGCGAACGGCCCGATCCAAAACGCCATCCTCGGCGGAAGCGGCGGAGCGCGACGTAACCCCGCCAATTCCGCCGGGCGGGCCGCGGTTCCCTGTGAACGGGTCGATGGCATCCGGGGACCACTGAGCCGGGGCGCCTTCCGGCGGCGCGACCTTCCGGAATTTTATTGAAAGCGAGGAGACATGCGCGGCGACGCGACCCACTTCAACTGCTCGATCGAAGACGGAATCGCCACGGTTTCGCTGAATCGACCCGAGCGGAAAAACCCGCTGACCTTCGAAAGCTACGCGGAACTGCGCGATTGGTTCGGAGACCTGCGCCACGACGACGGCGTGAAGGCGGTCATTTTCGCCCCGAACGGCGGAAACTTCAGCTCAGGAGGCGACGTGCGTGACATCATCGGGCCACTGACCGAGATGAACATGAAGGAGCTGCTGTCCTTCACCCGAATGACCGGAGATCTGGTCAAGGCGATGATCAACTGCGGCGTTCCGATCATCGCGGCGGTCGACGGGGTCAGCGCCGGGGCCGGCGCCATCATCGCGATGGCGTCCGATCTTCGGATCGCCACGCCCGAAGCCAAAACCGCCTTCCTGTTCAACCGCGTCGGCTTGGCGGGGTGCGACATGGGCGCCTGCGCCATCCTGCCGCGGATCATCGGACAGGGCCGCGCCGCGGAACTCCTCTACTTGGGTCGCTCCATGAGCGCCGAGGAGGGCCTCGAGTGGGGCTATTTCAACCGGGTTGTGCCCACCGGCGAACTGCTGACCGAGGCGCGCGGGCTTGCCCGCCGAATCGCCGACGGACCGAACTTCGCCAACGCGATGACGAAGACCATGCTGGCGCAGGAGTGGTCCATGTCCATCGAACAGGCGATTGAAGCCGAGGCGCAGGCGCAGGCGATCTGCATGCGGGGGCGGGATTTCCACCGCGCCCACCGCGCGTTCCTGGCCAAGGAAAAACCCGTGTTCGAGGGCGACTGATGGCGGACGGAACTTTTCTCGAATGGCCGTTTTTCGACGATCGGCACCGCGTTCTTTCCGGGGAAGTGGAGGCGTGGGCGGAAGGGAACCTCGCGGCCATCGATCACACGGACACGGACGGGTCGTGCCGCCGGTTGGTCTCCTCGCTGGGGGAAGCGGGTCTTCTGGCCCATTCCGCGGTGGACCCGGAAGCGCCCGGGCGGTTGGACGTCCGGTCCCTGTGCCTGATCCGCGAAACCCTCGCCCGCCATGACGGGCTGGCGGATTTCGCCTTCGCCATGCAGGGTTTGGGCTCCGGGGCGATCTCGCTCTTCGGAACCCCCGGGCAGAAGTCCGAATGGTTGCCGCCGACGCGCGCCGGCCGCGCGGTCCCGGCCTTCGCGTTGACCGAACCGCGATCCGGCTCGGATGTCGCCAACATGGCCATGACGGCCGCGCGGGACGGCGGAGACTATATCCTGAACGGGGAAAAAACTTGGATTTCCAACGGTGGCATCGCCGATTTCCACACGCTTTTCGCGCGCACCGGGGAAGCGCCCGGCGCCAAGGGACTGTCCGCCTTCATTGTGCCCGCCGGCTTGGCAGGA
Source organism: Hasllibacter sp. (assembly GCA_028281405.1). GTDB lineage: Bacteria > Pseudomonadota > Alphaproteobacteria > Rhodobacterales > Rhodobacteraceae > JANQKA01. The sequence goes on from JANQKA010000067.1 coordinate 13,605, forward strand.
TTCGAGGTCGCCGAGCGGTTGGAGACCATCTCCCCCCACCCGCTTGCCCGGCTCCGGTTCGAGGATTGCAGGATTCCGGCCTCAGCCATGCTCGGCGAGCCGGGACAAGGGTTCAAAATCGCCATGTCGGTGCTGGACGTGTTCCGCCCGACCGTCGCCGCGGCGGCGTTGGGCTTCGCCCGGCGGGCCCTCGACGAAACCATTTCCCGCGTGGGATCCCCGCGCCAGCGTGGAGCGCCCCTCTCCGATTTGCAGATCGTTCAGGGACACGTCGCCGACATGGCCTTGGACGTGGACGCTTCCGCCCTGCTCGTGTACCGGGCGGCCTGGACCAAGGACAACGGGGCGCCCCGGGTGACGCGCGAATCCGCGATGGCGAAACTGTTCGCCACCGAACGGGCGCAGCGCGTCGTGGACATGGCCGTGCAGCTCCACGGGGCCGACGGCGTCAAATCCGGAGAACCCGTCGAAAAACTCTACCGCGATATCAGGGCGTTGCGCATTTACGAGGGAGCGTCGGATGTCCAGCGCGTGGTCATCGCCCGCCAAACGCTCGCGGAGCGGATGGAGACATGAACGCGCCCGGAATCACCCGACCCCTCCAACGGGATTTCCTCGACCGGACGCGGCGCGCGCGGACGGAACGACCGTCCTGTTGACCGAACCCCATGGAATGACGCGACATATCGAAAGGCCCGCGATGAAACCCGAAACCATTCACCCCGAAGGCTGGGCGCCGACCCCGGGATACTCGAACGGCGTGCTCATGCCCGACGGCACGCTTCACATC
>JANQKA010000544.1 GCA_028281405.1 Hasllibacter sp.
CCGCGCCGCCCTATCAGCCGTCCGCGCCGCCCGATCAGTCGAAGGTGTTGCTCCGCGGAAATCCGTGGGGCGCGCGCTTCCCCGCGGACGCGCGCTTGCCGAACCACCCGATCATGTCGGGCTCGCGGCGCGTCCGTCCGCCTCCGCCACTCCAACTGAGCCCGTCGTCCCAATTGAACGTTGTCACGTCGGAGAGGCCTCCGTCGATTTCAAGCGCTCCCTGACGCCCGCGGGCCATCGCGTACTTCTGAAGCCTGACGCCCATCCCTCGGGACATATCCGGCAACTCGCTCAGGTGAAACACCAGGAGCTTCCCGTTTTGGCTGACCACCGCCACATGGTCGCCCTCGACCGGCTTGCAGGCTTTCGCCTTCACGCCGTCCTTCAGCGACATGACCTGTTTCCCCGAACGGGTCTGCGCGACGACTTCGGCCTCGGGAACGATGAACCCGTTGCCCGCGTCCGAAGCGATCAGCAACCGCCCTTCGGGACGGTGAGCGAAGAGCGCGACGATTTCCGCTTCGTTCGGCATGCCCGTGAGCAGGCGGATCGGTTCGCCCATGCCGCGCCCGCCGGGCAGGTTCGCCGCCGACAGCGTGTAGAACCGGCCGTTGGAGCCGAAGAGCAGGATCTTGTCGGTGGTCTCGGCGTGGAAGATGTGCCGCGGACCATCGCCGTCCTTGAATTTCAATTCCTGATCCAGCGGAATGTGGCCGCGCAGGGCGCGGACCCAGCCCATCGACGAACAGACCACCGTGATCGGCTCGCGTTCGATCATCGCCTCCAAAGGAATCTCCTCGGATTCCTCGGCCTCCCCGAGAAGGCTGCGGCGGGGGCCGAACGGATGGGATTCCCCGAAGGCGTCGCGCACTTCCCTGATCTGGTCGGAAATCCGGTTCCATTGAAGCTTTTCGCTTCCGAGCAACCGCTTGATTCCGGCCAGTTCCTCGCGGAGTTCGCCGCGCTCGCGGTTGATCTCCATCTCCTCGAGGCGGCGGAGGGAGCGAAGCCTCAGGTTGAGGATCGCGTCGACCTGGACCTCGGACAGGCTTCCCCGGCTTTTCCGCGGCGGGGCCGCGTAGTCGTCCTCCGACCCGGCCCGCTTGAATGTCCGGTTCCAGTCCTCGCGCATGAGGGCCGCTTTGGGATCGTCGTCGTAGCGGATGATGTCGATCACCCGGTCCAAGTTCAGGAAGGCGACGATGAGGCCGTCCAACACCTCCAGACGGTGTTCGATCTTGGCCATCCGGTGATTCGAACGACGCAGAAGCACGGCGCGCCGATGGTCGAGGAAGGCCCGGAGCACCTCTTTCAGCGAGCACACCTTCGGTGTGCGCCCGTCGATCAGCACGTTCATGTTCAGGGAGAAACGCGTCTCCAAATCGGACACGCGGAACAGCGTCGCCATCAACGCTTCGGGATCCACGTTCCGGCTTTTCGGCTCCAGGACGACGCGGATGTCGTCCGCGCTCTCGTCGCGCACGTCCGCCAGGATCGGAACCCTCTTCGTTTGAATCAGTTCGGCCAATTTCTCGATCAGGCGCGATTTCTGCACCTGATAGGGGATTTCCTTCACGACGATCTGCCATTGGCCGCGGCCGAGATCCTCGAATTCCCACAACGCCCGCAGCCGGAACGACCCGCGCCCGGTCCGGTAGGCGGCGGCGATGCTCTCGCGCGGCTCGACGATAATGCCTCCGGTCGGGAAATCGGGACCGTGCACGTAATCGAGCAGGGTGTCGTCCCGGGCGTTGGGCCATTTGATCAGATGCAGGCAGGCGTCGCACAATTCCGCGATGTTGTGGGGCGGGATGTTGGTGGCCATTCCCACGGCGATTCCGGACGCGCCGTTGGCGAGAAGGTTCGGGAACGACGCGGGCAGCACCTCCGGCTCGCGCAGTGTTCCGTCGTAATTTTCCCGGAAGTCGACGGCGTCTTCGTCGAGGCCCTCCAGAAGCATCTCCGCCGCCGCCGTCATCCGCGCCTCGGTGTAGCGGGAGGCCGCCGGGTTGTCCCCGTCGATGTTTCCGAAATTCCCCTGACCGTCCACCAGCGGGTAGCGGACGTTGAAGTCTTGCGCGAGCCGCACCATCGCGTCGTAGATCGCCGCGTCGCCGTGCGGGTGGAAATTGCCCATCACGTCGCCGGAGATCTTGGCGGATTTGCGGAATCCTCCGCCCGATCCAAGCCGCAGCTCGCGCATCGCGTAAAGGATCCGCCGATGGACCGGCTTCAATCCGTCGCGCGCGTCGGGCAGGGCCCGGTGCATGATCGTGGACAGCGCGTAGGTCAGATAGCGCTCGCCAATCGCCCGGCGCAGGGGCTCGGCGACCTCCCTCTCGAGGCTTTTTTCCAATTGTTCGCCCATGGCGGCGGAATAATCCCGCCAGCCGGGAGACGCAAGCACCGCCGGTCGGCGGCCGTCCGCTTGAAAACGCGCGTCCGGAAGGGCAGAACGGATCCCGAAACGAGGAGGTTCCAATGCCCCATCCGCCGGAGGCGGTCATATTCGATATCGGAAACGTCCTGATCGAATGGAGGCCCGAACGCTATTACGACCGGGTGATCGGGGAGGATCGCCGAAAGGCGATGTTCGCGGAGGTCGACCTGCACGGCATGAACGACCGCGTCGATCTCGGCGGAAACTTCAAGGACGAGATCTACGCCACGGCGGACGCCCATCCGGAATGGCGCGTCGAAATCCGCGATTGGCATGACAATTGGATCGAGCTCGCCTCCCCGGCAATCGATCTCTCGGTGAGCCTGATGCGCGCGCTCCGCGCCAAAGGAACGCCGGTGTTCGCTTTGACGAATTTCGGCGTCGGGAGTTTCGCATACGCCGAAACCCAATATGATTTCCTGGGAGAATTCGACCGCCGCTACGTGTCGGGCCACATGGGGGTCATCAAGCCCGACCCGGAGATCTACCGCATGGTGGAGGAGGATTGCGGGATCGCGCCCGGAGACCTTCTCTTCGCCGACGACCGGAGCGACAACATCGAGGCGGCCCGGTCGCGCGGATGGCGGACGCACCTGTTCGTGAGGCCGGAGGAGTGGGCGGACCGCCTCGTCGCCGAGGGTCTCCTCACGGAAAGCGAATCCCGTGGTTAGGATGATCGGGGCCGAGGCCGAGGCGGAGCTCGACTGGCTCGGTCTCGTCCGGGCGTTCGAAGACGGTTTTTCCCGCCCGCGGGCCTCGGTCGGCGACACCTTCCTGAACCGCGGATCCGACGTGATGCTGACCCGCTCGGCCTGGATCGAAGGGCTGGGCATCGCCGTGAAAACCGCGACGCTCTTTCCCGCCAACGCGGCGGCGGGAAAGCCGGTGATCGGCGGCGGCGTCTCGGTTTATTCCGACGCGGACGGCGCACTCGAGGCGATTCTCGACTTCGCCCTCGTCACCAAATGGAAAACCGCCGGCGACAGTCTCTTCGGAGCGCGCAAGCTCGCGCGACCCGACAGCCGGAGGATCCTGATCGTCGGGGCGGGGGTCGTGGGCCGTTCGCTTCGGCAGGCCTACGGCGCGCTTTTCCCCGGGGCCCGGTTCGCCGTTTGGAACCGCACGCCGGAGAAGGCCATCGCCTTGGCCGACGCCCATCCGGACACCGTGGCCGCTCCCGATCTCGAGGCGGCGGTCGGCGAGGCCGACATCGTCGCGTCCGCCACGATGAGCTCCACTCCGGTGCTCAAGGGAGCGTGGTTCCGGCCCGGCCAGCACATCGACCTGATCGGGGCCTACAAAGCCGACATGCGCGAGGTGGACGACGAGGCGCTGCGCCGCGCCACGATCCACGTGGACAGCCGCGACACCACGTTCCACCACATCGGGGAATTGAAGATCCCGTTGGAGGCGGGAACGATCACCGAGGAGGATGTCGTGTCGGACCATTACGACGGCGACGCCATGAGGCGGCGGGCGGACGGGGAAATCACGCTCTTCAAGAACGGAGGAGGCGCCCACATGGATTTGATGACCTGCCGCTACATCATGGAGGCGGCGATGGGAGATCGGGACTCGGCCTAGGCGGCAGCGGCCCGCGCCGCGATTGGTCGCTCCCTGATCGGAAGATGCACGACGGCGGAGAACGCCCCGACGGCCACGCCGACCCACCAGACGGCGTCATAGCTGCCGTAAACGTCGTACAGCCTGCCGCCCAACCACACTCCCGCGAAGCTGCCCAATTGATGGCTGAGGAACACGATCCCGTAGAGCGTTCCCATGTAGCGCAGCCCGTAGACATAGCCGACGAGGGCCGCGGTCAACGGTACGGTGGCCAGCCACAGCATCCCCATGACCAAGGAGAAGATCAGCACCGTCGCCGGGGTCATCGGCAGAAGAATGAACACCGACGCCGCGATGGTCCGCGCCGTGTAGATTCCGGCCAGCAGATATTTCTTGGGCCACCTTTTCCCGGCCCATCCGGCCAGAAGCGTGCCGGCGATGTTGGCCAATCCGATGAGCGCGAGAGCGATCGCGCCCAAGGCGCTCGTGGTGGTGATCCCGAGGGAATGGAGCGCGCCTCCGGCCTGAATCGGCGCGCAGACCTCCTCCACGAAGGCGGGAAAGTGCGCGGTAAGGAACGCCAGCTGATAGCCGCACGAGAAAAAGCCGAGGAATATGAGCGTGTAGGTGGGATCCTTGAACGCCGTGCCGAGAATCCGGGCCATGCTCTCCTCGATCTCGGTCTTCGACGCCGGCTCCGGCGCGCGCATCATCGGCAGCACCAGAAGCGAGGCCAGCATGATCGCCGCGAACACGATGAAAACCGATTGCCACGGCATGATCGTCAGCATCGCCTCGGCGAAGGGGGGGCCGACGACCTGTCCCGCGGACCCGGCGGCGGTGGCGATCGCGAGGGCCATGGGACGGTTTTCGTCGGAGGCGGCCCGCCCCACCACCGCGAGAATCACCCCGAAGCTCGTTCCCGCGATACCGAATCCGACGAGGATCTCCAAGAAGTGGTGCGCCCCTGGGGTCACCGCGTATGCCGACAGCACCAGTCCCGCCGCGTAGGTTATCGCGCCGAGAATGATCGCCCGTCGGTCCCCGATTTTTTCGGCGAAGGCCGCGAAGATCGGCTGCCCGATTCCCCAGGCCAAATTCTGGATCGCGATCGCCAGCGAGAATTCGGCGCGCGGCCATCCGAACTCCTCGGAAATCGGGATTTGGAACAACCCGAAACTCGCCCGCACGGCGAAGCTGAGCAGGATGATGACGCAACCCGACACCAGAACCGGGGTCAGATGCGAAGTGGCGCGGGTTTCTGCGGTCATGGAGATCTGCTCTTCGACGGGGGTGCGGGACTCTTCGTCCGAGTGGGCCGAGGCGTCAAACGAATTTCCGTGATCGGCCCCATCGCGCGCGGCGCTTTCATCCGTTGCCCCGGCGGGCTACCCATGGGTCCATGACCACGGTCACCGAGGCATACCGCGCCCGACTCGCCTCCGACTGCCTCACGGCCGACCCGGCGCAGGAAGCGTTGCTGCCGCTATTGGACCGCGTCGCCGACGAACTGGGCGGGCGGGAGTCGGCCAAGGCCTCCGGCTTTCAATTGTTCCGGAGGAGGAAAGAGGCCGCGAGGGGGCTGTACATCTGGGGCGGGGTCGGGCGGGGCAAGTCGATGCTGATGGACATGTTCTTCGACACCATTGGAATCGCGGGGAAGCGGCGGGCGCACTTCCACGCGTTCATGCAGGACATCCACGCGCGCCTGCACGCCGTCCGTCTGACGGGCGCCACGGACGCGATCTCCCCCGTCGCGGATCAGGTATCGGAAGGCCTCTCCCTGCTTTGCTTCGACGAGATGCAGATCGGGGACATCACCGACGCCATGATCGTGGGGCGCCTGTTCGAGCGCTTCTTCCGAAACGGCGTCACCGTCGTCACCACGTCGAACCGCGTTCCCGACGATCTCTACAAGGACGGCCTCCAGCGCGAGCGATTCCTGCCCTTCATCGCCCTCATCAAGGAGAAGTTGGACATCCACCACCTGGAGTCGGAGACGGATTGGAGACAGAACCGCCTGGCCGGGGAGCGACGCTATTTTTCTCCGGTCGACTCGGAGGCGCTCTCGGCGATGGACGCGATCTGGTCGGATTTCGGCGGGGATTCTGCGGAACCGCTCGACCTTGTGGTGAAGGGGCGCACCGTGACCCTGCCCGCCTTCGCGCGGGGCGTGGCCCGCGCCTCATTCTGGGATCTTTGCGGCAAGCCGCTGGGTCCGGGCGACTATCTGGCCATCGCCGAATCCGTCAGGATGCTCATGCTCGACCGGATTCCGTGCCTGTCCCGGGCGAATTTCAACGAGGCCAAGCGGTTCGTCACCCTGATCGATGCGCTTTATGAGGCGCGCGTTGGTCTGATCGCCTCGGCGGAGGCGGTGCCCGAGCGCCTGTATATCGAAGGGGAGGGCGCGTTCGAATTCGAACGCACGGCCTCGCGTTTGGTGGAGATGCAGTCGGACGGGTGGGCCGCGGATTAGGCGGTTGGGCGACGTTCCACCGCACCGACGACCGCATCCCGGTGCCTTTCAGGCACCCGATGACGAGTTCCACGCGTCAGGAGGAAGTATCGGTGACACTTACCCTCTTCCAACCGGGGAATAGACACCTGAATTGTTCACAAAAATGTGATAATTTGTAATGACGAAGTGATGATCCGTGAGCGAATCGTGATTTTCAACACCCTATGACTTGTGCGACCTTGGCACTGGATGAATCATATAGCATGCGCGGCCCGTTCGGGCGTCCCGCGGGGCCCGCCCCCGGGGCGCCCGGAC
>JANQKA010000555.1 GCA_028281405.1 Hasllibacter sp.
CTCCGCGGCCCGGATCGCGGCCAAAGTGATTGCGTTGTCCGACCGCGAACGCGACTAAAATTGTTGGCGGGACACCGACGGTCCCCCGCACCGGCCCCCTGGCGCGATTCCGACCGACAACAGGGACGAACTTCAAGTCCCGGTTCCGCCGCGATTCGGGCGCGGCCCGCCGCCGAGCGCTTCCGCCAAGTCGGGCAGGCCATCCCTTTTCGCGTCGTCCAACGTCCTGACCGGCGTGACGCAGGCGTCGCGGGACTCGAACACCATCTCCCATTCCCGGCGCCCGCGCTCGGCGAACCGCCGGGCGAGGCCCTCCCGCGCCAGCGGCCAGTCCGCCTTCCGGGACATCAGACCTATCAGTCCTGGCCAGTCGAGCGCGACGGCGAGATCGGCGATGAACTTCGGTTCGAGCGCGGCGACCGCCATCCACTGCCCGTCCGCCGTCCGGTAGCAGCCGTAGGTCGGCATCGAGCCACCGAGCGTGCCACGCCAAGAGTCCTCGGAATGGCCCGACACCAGCGAGGTCGCCGAAATGTCGCCCGCGAGATAGCGGACTCCATCGGTCATCGAAACGGTCAGATGCCGGCCCCGACCGCCGACCCCGCGCTCCAACAGGGAGGCGAGAATCCCGACGACCGCGAGGCAGCCTCCGGCCGCGTAGTCCGCGATCAGGTTTTGCGGAGGAACCGGCTTCCCCGCCTCGTCGCGGATCAGGGACAACACCCCCGACATCGCGAGGTAGTTCAGATCGTGTCCCGCCCGCGCCGCCATCGGCCCCTCCCGTCCGTATCCAGTGATCTCGCAGAGGATCAGTCCGGGATTCCGTTCGGCGAGCGAGTCCCACCCAAGACCCAAAGCCTCCAATTTTCCGGGACGCATCTCGCTGAGCAGCACGTCCACGCGCGGGACCATTTCCAGCAGGCGGTTCCGGCCCTCGGGAGACTTCAGGTCCAAGGCCAGCGTCTCCTTCCCCCGCGCCAATGGATCATCCGGACCTCCCCGCGATCCGAGCAGGGGATCGTCCTCCGCTCCCGCGTAGGTCGGAGGGCCGGCGGGATTCACGATCCGGGTGACCTTGGCCCCCAAATCCGCCAGCGCGGCCGAGGCGAATGGCCCCGGAGCGTTCGCCGACAGGTCGATCACCGAGATGTTCGATAAAGCCTGTCTCATCTCACCTCCCGCAGGTCGCCGGGCGACAGCCCCAGACGCCACAGCAACTGATCGAAGCGATCCTGACCGTGGAACGCCGCGTCCGCGCGAACGAAACACGGCACCCACCGGTGCCCGGCGCGGACCGGCGCGGTCTCTTTCGCTGCGAACGCACGGCGGAGATAATCGCCACATTCCACCACAATCCGGTCAAAAAACGGAAATCCGTGGCCCACGGCGGTGGCCACCCACTCCAGATGACCGCCCCGGTCCCAACCCCGCGTCCGCCCGTCCCGGACGAGCGTCATCGCCCCACCGTGGAATTCGAGGCCCTTTCCCATGCGGTCGGCCGCCATCGACAGGTCCATCAAACGCCACGCCAACGGTTGCGAGCTCCGCGCGATCCAAAGCGAATCCGGCTCGAAATCCACGGGGTGGGGATCGGCTTCGGCGTGGGACATTCCGAGGAAAGCAGCCGTGCGCTCCACGTCCTCGAGGAAATATTCCCACTCGAGGTCGGAACGGTCGGCGCAGGCTTCCGGAATGCGCGGAACCCCCGGCCCCGCCATCCGGAATCGCGCATCCACTCCGGAGCGCCGGGCGAGACGTGGAAGCCGCGGCATCGCGAAGTAGCAATACGGGCTTTGGACCGAGAGGAACGCCTCGACAGTTCTCATCGGGCCTCCAGAACGGCTACGGGGGATCCGAGAAGCGATTCGTCCACCTCGACCCCGAGGCCCGGGCCGGGGCGGTCGGGCAGGCGCACCCTGCCCTTCTCCACCTTCAGCGGATTCTTCACCAGCGGCGGGCCGTCGGAGACGTAGTCGTACAAGCCGAACACCAAATTCTCCGGCAGCGTGTGCGCCAAGTGGACCACGCATGAAAGCAGGATCCCGGTGCCGTGGTAGTCCTCGATTCTCAGCGGAACGCCAAGTACCCGGGCCAATCCCATCGCGGCCCTCGTCGCCTCGATTCCGCCGACGCACGAGGTTTTCAGCGAGGCGACGTCCAATACGCCGTCATTCGCCGCTTCGAGGAAGCGCCTCGGACTGTCGAGCGCCTCGTCCAGCATGATCCGGCAACCCGTCCGCCGCGCGACGGCGCGGCATTCCTCGTAGGATTCGCAGGGGTTCTCGATCATCGGCGCGAGATCGGCCGTCGCCTTGACGATCCGAACCGCGTCGTCGACCAGCCAAGCCCGGTTGGGATCATACCACAAACGCTCGCCCGGCAGGGCCATTTCCCCCGTCGTCCGGATGATTTCGATATCCCCGTGCGGTTCCCCCGCGCCGACCTTGATCTGAAACCGCGAATAGCCTTCGGCCCGCCGCGCCTCGAACTCGGACAGCATCTCCTCCCGGCTCCCGATTCGGATCACGCTCAGGACCGACAGGCTGTCGTTGACGCGCCCTTCCCAAAGATCGACCAGCGGCAATCCATACGCGCGGGCCGCCAAATCCCAGAGCGCCATCTCCAAAGCCGTCTTGGCGTTGCCGTGGCCGCGCAGGGCCGCCGAAACGTCGCGCATGATCGCCGCAGGCGGACAGGGTTCCCGGCCGAGCGCCAGCGGCGCCACGTGCAGGATCGCTTCGCGCGCGCCCGCCGAGAGTTCGGGCAGATAGTACGGAGGCGCGGAGCAGACTTCGCCCCAGCCGGCGAGCCCGGTGTCGGTCTCGATCTTCACCACCAGCACGTCGAGGGCGGGATCCATCGTTTGGCTCGCGACATAGCGCGTCAATTCCATGCCGACGTCGATCGGAACCGAGTAAAGGGTGATTCGGATTATCCGCACTGGCTATCTCTTCCCGAGGACGATGCCCCGCCCGGACCGCTCCGGACGTCCAAGGACGGAATGCGCCGCCAAGATCGATTCCAGCCGTTCGCCCACGCGGGCGCGCCAGCCTTCGGGGCGCCGGGTCTCCAGATTGAATCCGAGGCACTTCACCTCGTTCTCGGCGGAGGGATTTCCCCCGGCGTCCAACACGCGGTGAAACAGGATGTACCTCTTCGAATCCAGATCGGTGAGCTGGGTTTCGATCGCGAATCCCGCGCCCTCGGCCAATTCGCCGGTGTAGGTCACATGGTTTTCGACAATTACGTATTCGTGGCCTCCGCGTTCTTCGATCGTCTGTTCCGGATCGTTGATCCAATTCCAGAACGCCCAATTCGCCTGATCGCAGATCGTCAGGTAGTGCGCCATGTTGAGGTGGCCGAATTCGTCCACCCAGTCCGGCTTGACCACGCTCTCCACCAGACGGAGGGGAGCGGCGGTCCGCCCCGTCCAATCGTGAAGGAATGTTTCCGTCACCAGCATCTCAGCGGCCCTTCCAAACGGGCGCCCGCCTGTCCCGCCACGCGGCCATGCCCTCGGAAGCGTCATCGCTGCCATAGACGCGCTTGTAGACCGGCAAGCCGTCCCCGCGCATGATCCCATAGGCTTCGCGCTCGGTGGCGCCGCCCGTCGCGCGGTCGATCTCCTTGATCGCCTGTAGAGACAGGGGAGCGCAGGCCGCCACGCGTTCCGCCAACGCCCGCGCGGCCGCCATCAGTTCCGCGCCCGGCACGACCTCGTTGACGAGGCCCCACTTCGCGAGTTCGGGCGCCGTGGCGCGGCGGGACGTCATCAACAATTCCATCGCCACGGCGCGGGGCAATCGACGCGGCAGGCGTATGACGCCCCCCGCGTCGGCGACCAGTCCTATGGCCGCCTCGGTCAGCGCGAATTCGGCGTGTTCGGCGGCGACGATCATGTCGGCGGCCAACGCCAATTCGAACCCGCCGCCCATCGCCATGCCGTTCACCGCGGCGATCACGGGCTTTTTCAGGTTCCAGTGCTCGGTGAGTCCGGCGAAGCCGCCGACGCCCTGATCCGCGTCCGGCGCTTCGCCCTCCATGGCCGCCTTGAGATCCCATCCCGCGGAGAAGAAGCGGTCTCCCGCCCCGGTGACGATTCCAACCGACAGGCCCTCGTCGTCCTGCAGTTCCTGGAACGCCTGGCCCAGCGCCTGGCTCGTGGCCGCGGTGATGGCGTTGGCTTTGGGGCGGTCTATGGTGATCTCCAGAATCCGCCCGTTCCGTTCCGTTCCAACTTCCGTCATGTCGTCTCCCTTGTTCCGGCCAGTGCCGATTCCGCCCGCGTCGGCTTCGACGCCCTAGACCGGGCCGCGGCCGTCCGGCCCCCGGATCCGACCATTCGGGATCGGAAACGGATACCGCGCGACGGGCGCCTCGGTCGGCGATGGTCATAAAGCCCGAAATTGACCGCGGCGGGAACCCTTTGGACCCGGCGGCGGGCCGCCGCCAAGGTCGGCCCCCG
>JANQKA010000575.1 GCA_028281405.1 Hasllibacter sp.
AGATAGCCCGTCGCCCGCGGCGCCATCGCCCGTTCGCTCAGTGATCCCGAGGCCGCCGCTTCGAAGGCCTCATCTTCGGTGTAGCCGTTCATGAAGGACGCATACCGCAGCGGGTCGGCGTGAGGAAGCGGTTCGCGGGGCCTTCGGCATCCGCCAAGCCCTCCCGGATTCGCCGCCGCGCGGGAACGAATCAAGGGCGGCCGATTCCAACGGGCATACGCTCACGCTCCGACGGATACGGCGGGGCCGGAAGCCCCGAATCCCCGGAGATCGGGGTTGCTCCGCGCCCATCGTGGATCAAGCCCCGCTCGGGCCACACGCGGGTTCCGCGGCGTCGCCCCGCCCTCGGACGTCCCCTCAAGCGAATCGCGCGGTCAATTCGGCCGGACACCTCCCCGCCGACCGGCCGTCGGGGAGAACGGGGAGAAATCGTCCGGGTTCCGCTTTGACGATTCGGAACTCCGGCCGCGCGTCCCGGTGCGCGGAAGCGACCGACGGCGGCAATTCGTCGGTCGCGGACGGGCGCCTTCGAAGACCTCCGGCGTGGCGATCCTGGGAATGCTCGGGTTTGACCGCTGGACGGCCCGCGGACCGCATCCCGAAACGAATCACCTCCACGCTCATGGAATGATTCGGAAGCCAACCCCGCAACTTCAGCCACCGCGGACGCGGCCGGCGCGGCGGCGGCCTCGGTTTTGACCACCTCAACCTCCTTCCGCCTCTTGCACGGACAATCCGCGAACGTTTCGGAATTCCGGACATCCCGCCCTTGTCGGCGAGCATGATCGATGTTCCGAGGCCCGGCCGCCCGACGCGGCCCGCTCCACGTCGCGTGGCCGGCGGGGAGGAGCCGAATCGCGCGATTCCCTCCGATTCGTCCACGGTCGCCGCACTCCGATTCGAAGACGCCCGTCCGTGAACACGGCCCCCGGGCGCGCGGGCGGGACGTGATTACGGGATGGTCTCCGGATTCAATCGCACACGGCACCCGGGCGTGTGGGCGGGACAAAAGAGCGCGGCCAAATCGGGCTTGGCCATTCCGACATGAAGCCCCCTCTCTCCGTCCCCAATTCCAACAATGGTGAACCGCGTGAGAAACTGGCGCGAATCGCGGCGGAAATGGTCCAACCCGACGAATCGCGCCGGCGTTCTCTCACGGCGGCTTGTCAAAATCTCCTCGAACGTGCCACAAATGTCACATAATCCACTATAATGTTTCACCGGTGAAGCATAACACGCCCTATGACCCGCGCCGCCTCCGCCTCCGGGCGGGGCTCGGGAGGAGGCCCCGCCATGCCCCCTTCGGTCAGCCCGGAAAGACGCGCGGCTGTGTCGGGCACGCCGCCCCACCTCGAAGCACCGTCTCATCGTCCCTCCAACCAAAGTGTCGAGCCGCATGGGGACGAAGCGAGACTGGACGGCAAGCGACCCCGTCCCGGCGAAGCGCGCCGCGTTCGCTAAAAGTGGCTTGAATACATCGCTTAAATGTGCCACGAACGATACGTAAAGCATGATAACGCTCCACAGGTGAAGCATGCCACATCCTACGATCCGCACCTCCCCCACCGCCAAGCGAGAGCTGAGGAGGATGGCCACAACAATCAAAAGGGCCAGGAAACTGCGGCGAATCCCAATGGAACTGGTCGCCCGGCGCGCCGGAACCTCCAGAGGAACAATCCACCGCGTTGAACTCGGAGACCCCAACGTCCGCATCGGAACATATCTGCTCGCCCTCGAGGCCGTGGGCCTTCTCGATGGATTCGGAGTCATCGAGGACGCGCAGGGGGAC
>JANQKA010000578.1 GCA_028281405.1 Hasllibacter sp.
GATTTCCATGATCGTCCTTCGGGTCAAGGTACCGGGGGGCAGGTTTTCGTGGTGACGGACCGCAACGCCAACGACGCGGGCGACGAAGGCCGGGATGAGTTGGTTGAAATGGAGATGCTCCAATTCGGCTCGGGTTCGGAACAGGTTGTTTTGGCCACGGCCGCGGTCCACATCGGCAGACCCGAGGACGATACGAAGAGCCTGACCGGCGGCTCCGCCGCGGAATTCTTTTATGGAAATGGAGGCGGATTCACCTTGGCCGGAGGAGGCGGGGCGGATGTATTCCAATTCGTGACGCCGAACGACAGCACGTCCGACAGCGCGACGACGATCACCGACTTCGCGGCCGGAACGGATAAATTGAGATTCGCTTTCGGAACCACCGACCGCTTGATGGTGTCGACCGAGGACTTTGCGGGCGAGACGCACACCGTCATCGAGGACGCGGAGACGGGCTTCCATCTCAGATTGCGGGGAGATATCGCGATAAACAAGGCCACCGACTTCGAGTTCGTGATTCCCGCCGGCTCTTCCGGTGGAACTTCGGCCCTTCGAGCGCCCCGAAAAATAGAGATCGAAGCGGCCGGCGTCGACGGGGCGGGCCCGGATGGCGCGGCTCCGGCCGTCATTGAATTCCCCGTGGAGGAGGACGGGTACCTTCCTTATGGGGCCGCCGCGGGCGCCGAAGTCGACTTCGCCGCCGGGATGGAAGGCGGCGCGATTCTCCCTGACGAATTTGATGAGGCGCCGGACCCCGTGGTGATCGCGTTCGGCGCGGGCGAAGACCACTGCGGCTGTTTTCCCGTGATTTGATTTCCGTGCTTCGGGCGCGATTTTGTCCGGGGATGACGCGTCAGAACTCCCGCGCTCCGATATCGGTGCGGTAATGGCCTTCGGGCCAATCGACGCGGTCGACCATCGCGTAGGCGCGGTCGCGGGCGCCCGCGAGGCTGTCGCCGCGGGCGGTGACGTTGAGTACGCGGCCGCCCGTGGCGGTGACCCGGCCATCGACCGCCGTCGTGCCCGCGTGAAATACCATGTGGAAACTGTCCCGCGGAAGGGCGTCGAGGCCGCGGATGACGGAGCCTTTCCCATACGCGCCCGGATAGCCCCGGGAGGCCATCACGACGGTGATTGCGTGATCGTCCGCCCAGTTGACGCGGGCGCCCGTCAATCGGCCCTCGGCGCAGGCGATCATGAGGTCGAGCGCCTGCCCGCCGAGCCGCATCATGAGGACTTGGCATTCGGGATCGCCGAATCGGGCGTTGTACTCCACGAGCCGGGGCGTCCCGTTCTCGATCATCAGTCCGGCGTAAAGCACCCCTTGATAGGGGGTGCCCCGTCGCGCCATTTCCTCCACGGTCGGTTTCACGATCTCCTCGAGCGCGCGGGCGGCGGTGGCTTCGTCGAGGATCGGGGCCGGGGAGTAGGCTCCCATTCCTCCGGTGTTCGGTCCCGCGTCGCCATCATGGGCGCGCTTGTGGTCGCGCGCGGTTCCGATGGGGAGGCTGTCCCTGCCGTCGGTGAGCACGAAGAAGCTGGCCTCCTCCCCGCGCATGAATTCCTCGACCAGAATGGAGGATCCCGCGGCGCCGAATGCGCCTTGGAAGATATGGTCGACCGCTTCCAGCGCTTCCGCGACGGTCGCCGCGACGATCACGCCCTTGCCCGCCGCGAGGCCGTCGGCCTTCACGACGATGGGCGCCCCTTGGGCGCGGATGTGATCCTTCGCCGCGTCGGCGCTTTCGAACCGCGCGTGGGCGGCGGTTGGGGCGCCGCAGGCGGAGGCGATCTCCTTCATGAAGGATTTCGAGCCTTCCAACCGAGCGGCGGCGGCGGAGGGGCCGAAGCAGAGAATGCCCGCGTTTCGGAGAGCGTCGGCGACACCCGCGACCAACGGGGCCTCGGGGCCAATGACGACGAAATCGATCGAATGGCGGATCGCGAAATCCGTCACCGCGTCGGGATCCTCGATATTGAGCGAAGCGGTCTCCGCGATCATCGCGATTCCCGCGTTGCCCGGGGCGCAGATGAGCCTGTCGGTCTTGGGGTTCTGCCTGATGGCCCAGACCAAACTGTGCTCGCGGCCGCCGCCGCCGAGAACGAGGATATTCATTGACGCCCCCACGCTCCGGATTCGGCGGGGGTTTATCGGCGGCGCCACCTGGTGAAAAGCGCGGGGTGGCTTGGCCGGCGCCATCGGATCGGCGGAGATGAACTTATCCCGTCATCGCGCGAATTTCCCGTTCGGACCGGAGCGCCCGGCGAATGGCGCGGTCGTCGCGCTCGAAACACTTCGCCCGCGGATCGCCGCGGCCCGGCGGTCACGGCGCGGCGGCGATCGGGTGGGTGGCCACGGACATCACGCCGCCGTGGACCGTGGAAGTGGCGGCGGGTCGCGGCGCCGTGTTGCCGGGCGCGGCAATTCGGGGCATCACCCGAGGAAATCTGCGTTGGCAACCGCGGCGGAGCGAGACGGGTGGACCTCTTCGAAAACGACGTTCCGGGGCGGAACGAGCCGGAATTCTCGGTCTCCGAAATCTCGGGCGAGGTGAAACGGCTGATCGAGGGAAAATTCGACCGTGTCCGGGTGAAGGGCGAGGTCGGCCGCTGCGCCCGTCCCAGGTCGGGACACTTCTATTTCGATTTGAAGGACGAACGGTCCACCCTCGCCGCCGTGATCTGGAAGGGCGATGTCCCCGGATTGGAGGTGATTCCCGAGGAGGGAATGGAGGTCGTCGCCTCGGGGCGCCTGACGACCTACGCCGGGCAGTCGAAATATCAGATGATCGTGGACAACGTCAGTCCCGCGGGCCTCGGCGCGTTGATGGCGATGTTGGAGAAGCGCAAGGAGAAGCTCCGGGCCGAGGGGCTGTTCGATCCCGAAAGGCGCAAGCCGCTTCCCTACCTGCCCGGGATCATCGGCGTCGTGACCTCCCCCACGGGCGCGGTGATCAGCGATATCCTGCATCGGCTTCGGGACCGGTTTCCCCGCGAGGTGCTGGTCTGGCCGACGCGGGTGCAGGGCAAGGGGGCGGCCGAAGAGGTCGCGGCCGCGATCCGGGGATTCAACGCCCTTTCCCCGGGCGGCGAGGTTCCGAGGCCGGACGTCCTGATCGTGGCGCGCGGTGGCGGGTCGATCGAGGATCTGTGGACGTTCAACGAGGAAATCGTGGCGCGGGCTGCGGCGGAATCCGACATTCCGCTGATTTCCGCCGTGGGCCACGAGACCGACACGACGCTGATCGATCACGTCTCGGATTTCCGGGCGCCGACGCCGACCGCGGCGGCGGAGCGGGTCGTGCCCGTGCGGATCGAGTTGCTGGCGAAAACCGAAAACCTGGGCGCGCGGATGTTCAACGCCGTTTCGGACGGGGTGAAATGGCGGAAACAGCGCCGCGCCGACATTTCCCGGGCGCTGCCGCGCGCCGAAACCCTGACCGCGGGCCCCCGTCAACGGCTCGACGTGGTGGGCGAAAGGCTTCCCGACGCGCTCGTCCGGCGCGCTCAAAGGGGCAGACTCGCGCTGGCCGAGGTCCGGGGGCGGCTCTCGCCCGAATTGCTGAACGGACTCCTGCGTCAAGCGCGGCACGGGGTGGAGCGTGGCGCGGCCCGGCTCGGCCCGGCGCTTGGAAGGCGGGCCGCCGACGCGCGCCTGCGGGCCGACAGGTTGACCGCCCGCCTCAGGCCCGGGGACGCGGAGCGCGGGCTGAGGGAGAAAAGGCGCGAGCTCGGACTTCTCCGGCGGCGGGCGGATGAGGCCGTATCCCGGGCCCGCGCGGCGCGAACCGATCAACTTCTCGCGCTGGACCGGTTGCGGGAGACGCTGGGGTACAAGGCGACGCTGGGGCGGGGCTACGCCGTGGCGTGGTCGGGATCCAAGGTCGTGACCTCGAAATCCGAAGCGGAGGGCCTCGCGGCTTTGGAGATCGAATTCATCGATGGCCGGATGAAGGTCGACCGAGGCTCCTCCGCCCGGAAACCCCGCTCCCCGTCATCAAAATAGGGCCCGGCATTTCCATGCCCGCCCGGGTATGCCGCCCGCGCGGCGGTTCGAACGCCCCCGGGCGATCGCGGAATTCCAGTGATGACGGGAGTCCGGTGGACGCCGTGGCGGGATTGGCGCGTCGAGACATACGGGCGGGGTCCACATGCCGACGCGTGTGTCGACGCGCATTCAATCGGCCCGCCGGAGGGCCAAATGAAAGGGGATGCGCGGCGTCCGAATCCCGGAAATCCCGGCGCCCGCGACCTCGGGCGATCGAGAATCCGGGTCTGACGGGCGTCCAGTGGCGGGATGGCGCGCCACGGACTACGGGCGGGGTCCACAATCCGCCGCTTGAGTCGACGCGAACTCGATTGGCCAGCCGGCGGGATCCCCGCGAACCGGGGAATCCCGGCATCCGATTCCCGGGACCACCGGCGCGGGCGATCTCCATTTCCGCGGGGCCGCTCGGCCGCCCCCGGTCCAGCGGACCCGTTCGGCGGTGGAGGCTTAGACGCCGACTCCAGGAAGTTTGCAGTCAATCCCGCCCTCTTTTTCGTCCACGATGTAGACGGTTTCGCCAGGAGGGTCGCCCGCGACCCGCGCCGCGAGTCGACCAGACCGCAGGAAGAATTCCCAACAAATCTCGCCATCGAGGTCGTGGTACGCGAAGCAGATCAATCCATCCTTCGGATACCAGTGGCCGTCCATGCAGTATCCGTCGGCGAAGGCCCACGTCACGCGGCGGCCCGGGAAATACTGCTCGGCCCCGTAGTGGGGATCGCCGGGCCGCGAGTAGGTCAACGTCCGGCCCGTCACCATCGCTTCGAACTCCGATGGAGAGAGGGGTTTTTCCGCGGAGGCGGATTGGGCCAAGGCGGGATGTGCCAGTAGAAGGGCGAGGATCACTGCGCGCATTGAACCATCATGACGAACTATCTTTGGGATAACCAGTCTATTGTCGGCCGGCGAATCGCGGCCGGTCGGTGATTCGCGGCGCCGCGGAGCCGGGGACTTGGAGGGCGTCCGGCGGTGACCCCATCTGGGCCGGGGGCGTTCCGCCGATTCCTTGGATGGAGCGTTCCGGCGGAGGCGATCAACACCGTCCCGAAGGGGGCGGCTCCGGCCGGACTGGAAGGCGTCGCCCTCGAATTCTCACGCGGCCCAGCCGTCGGGCCCGGGCCGGAGGCCTGAAGCCCGGAGCCATGGCGAAGCCGCGACGCCGCCCGCCGGCGCGTCCGCGCGGGACGCCTCCGTGGGGACTTCGCCGTGTTTCCATTCGGATTGCGGGGAGGCCGTGGTGGCTGGGAGTCGCTCCTCCCGTGGAATTTCCGAAACCCGCCCCAAGGGATTCCGCCGGGGCCGGAAACGCGGTAAGTCGGCGCGGGAGTCGCGACCGAGACGCCGCCGACGGCGCGGAGGCGGTCGTGGTCATTCGAATGGAGGCGGGCATGAAGCTCGATGATCGCAAGGGCGTTTGGAAAGACGGCCGCGGAAAATCCCGCAAGACGCCGAAGGGCCGCCAGCTCGACGAAGCGGCGCTCGCCGAGGTCCGCTCCCTTCTCGGAGACCGCCCGCGGCGCGGGGATCTGTTGATCGAGCATCTGCACCTGATTCAGGACGCCCGTGGACATATATCCGCCGCCCACATCCGCGCCTTGGCCGAAGAGATGAAAATGGCCCAGGCCGAGATTTACGAAGTCGCCACCTTCTACGCGCATTTCGACGTGGTGGGCGAAGGCGAAACCCCGCCGCCCGGACTGACGGTCCGGGTTTGCGATTCCCTGGCCTGCGAACTAGCGGGAGCCGGGCGGCTCAGGGCGGCCTTGGCGACGGGACTCGACCCGGCCAAGGTGCGCGTCGTCCGGGCCCCCTGCATGGGGCGGTGCGACACGGCGCCGGTCTGCGAACTGGGTCACCACCATGTGGACTATGCCACTCCGGAGAAGGTGCGCGGGGCGATCGCGGAAAACCGGGTCGAACCCGTGATCCCGCCCTACCGGGGTTTGGACGCCTATCGGGCGGATGGTGGCTACGAACGGTTGGAGGCGTTGCGTTCCGACGGCGATTGGGAACGGATGCGGGACGCCGTGGAGGAGTCGGGCCTGCGTGGCCTCGGCGGGGCGGGGTTCCCCGCGGGCAGGAAATGGGGATTCGTCCGGGCCGAACCCGGGCCGCGCCTGATGGCGGTGAACGGCGACGAGGGCGAGCCGGGCACCTTCAAGGACCGCCACTACCTCGAACGCGACCCGCACTCCGTGCTGGAGGGCATGTTGATCGCGGCCTGGGCCGTTGAGGCCGAGCGCGTCTATTTCTACATGAGGGACGAATACCCCGCCGTGCTGCGCATTCTCGCCGACGAGATATCGGCGCTGGAGGCGGCGGGGATCGTCGAGCCTGGATATGTCGTGCTGCGCCGGGGCGCGGGCGCCTACATTTGCGGCGAGGAAAGCGCGATGATCGAATCGATCGAGGGCAAGCGCGGTCTGCCCAGGCACCGTCCGCCCTATGTGGCGCAGGTGGGCGCGTTCGGGCGCCCGACCCTCGTGCACAATGTCGAGACGCTCCACTGGGTCGCGCGGGTGGCGCGCGAGGGCCCCGAAATCCTGTCGGGCGTGGAAAGGAACGGGCGGAAGGGATTGCGGTCGTATTCCATTTCCGGCCGGGTGGCCGAACCGGGCGTGCACCTGCTGCCCGCGGGGTCGACGATCATGGATCTGATCGAGGCGGCCGGGGGAATGGCGGAAGGACACGCGTTCAAGGCGTACCAACCGGGCGGACCCTCTTCGGGATTGCTGCCCGCGTCGATGAACGATATCCCGATGGACTTCGACATGCTTCAGGAACACGGCTCGTTCATCGGGTCGGCCGCCGTCGTGGTGCTGTCCGACAAGGATTCGATCAAGGACGCGGCCTTGAACATGCTGCGCTTTTTCGAGGACGAGAGCTGCGGCCAATGCACGCCGTGCCGGGTGGGCTGCGAAAAGGCCGTCAAACTGATGCGTGCGGAACGCTGGAACGGCGAATTGCTCGAGGAGCTTTGCCAAACAATGGAGGACGCGTCGATCTGCGGCTTGGGTCAGGCGGCTCCGAACCCGATCCGTCTCGCGCTCAAGCATTTTCCGGACGAGGTCTGACGGCGCCGGCTCCGGCGGAAGCGGATCCGTCCAAGCGGGCGCGGGCTTCCGTTTCGGGAGGAAGCGGATTAGGCGGGGCGGCGGAGGTCCGAATGGCATTTTTTTCGAAACTGAATGAGCGGTTGTTCAAATCGTCGTCGAAACTCCAGGAGGGAATCGACGCCATAATCGATGACGGCGGCGTCGAAGAACCCAATGAAAGCGGGATCCCGTCGGCGCGCGGCGGCGGGGATGCTTCCGACTCCGCGGACCCGGAGGACTCCGGAACCGCCGTTCCGACTCATGATTCCACCGGTTCGCCGACCCGGACGGGACTTTCCGACTCCGGGCCGGAGACGGCGCCGGGGGGATCCGGGAAAGGATTTCTCTCACGGTTGATCGGAAGGCGCGGAGATGGCGCCGTCATCCGCCGGAAACTCGACGACGAGATGCTGGAAAGCCTGGAGGAGCTGCTCATCACCGGGGATATGGGAGTGGAAACTGCCATGCGGGTGACGGCGAACCTCGCGGAGGGGCGCGTGGGGCGCCGGTTTTCCACGGACGAGATCAAGCGTCTGCTCGCCGAAGAGGTGGCGCGCATCATGGAACCGGTGGCGCGTCCTTTGCCGATCCAAAATAGGCGTCCGCAGGTGGTTCTGGTCGTGGGGGTGAATGGGGCGGGCAAGACCACGACCATAGGCAAACTCGCCAGCCAACTCCGCGAAGCGGGCAAATCCGTAATGATCGCGGCGGGCGACACATTCCGGGCGGCGGCGGTCGAACAGCTGCAGGTTTGGGGAGAGCGGGCGGGCGTTCCGGTTTTGACGGCGCGGGAAGGCGCGGACCCCGCGGGTCTCGCCTTCGACTCCCACGCCAAGGCGGAAGAAGCGGGCGCGGACCTCCTGATGGTCGACACCGCCGGGCGGCTTCAGAACCGCGCGGACCTGATGGAGGAATTGGCGAAGATCGTCCGGGTGCTGCGCAAGCGCGACCCCGACGCGCCCCACAACACATTGCTGGTGCTTGACGCGACCACGGGTCAGAACGCCCTGCTTCAGGTGGAGGAGTTCCGCAAGCTCGCGGATGTGTCGGGTCTGATCATGACGAAGCTCGACGGGACGGCGAAAGGCGGGGTTTTGGTTTCCCTCGCCGATCGGTTCGGGCTGCCCATCCACGCCATCGGGGTGGGGGAGGGGATCCACGATCTCCAGCCTTTCGATCCCGAGGAATTCGCCGCCGCCCTGATGGGCCTCGGAGCGTGAGCGCGGTTCCTTTCCCCCGGGCGGACCGCCGTCCGGATTCGGAGCGGACACCCGGACGTGACGGAAATCCCCGGTCGGGATCGGAGTCTTTCCTTCGCGACGACGGTTTCCGCGCGGAAGCCCGCCGGGACGCGCGTCGCGACCGTTCGCGAAAGCATGCCGTCCTCGGGCGACTCCGCCGGGGCGGAACCAGCGCCCGCGGCGCGCCCGTGTTCGGGGCGGTTCGGAATAATTCGGGAACCGGCGCGCGCCGAGCGCCCGCCGGGCTACGATGAGCGATTGGTTGATTTCCCTCGAGGGGACGGAGGCCGGCCATTCGCTGGCCCTCGTTCTCGCGGTGTCGGCCGCGTTTCTCCACGCGGTGTTCGGAGCGCTTCAGAAAGGGCGGCATGATCCGTGGCTGACGCGGGGAGTGATCGATGGATGTTACGCGCTGATCGCGCTTCCGCTTATTTTCCTGGTGCCTTGGCCCGAACCGCACATGTGGGCGATCTTCGCCGTCGCGTTGGTGATTCACACCGTCTACAAGGCGCTTCAGGCGGCGGCCTACACGCGCGGCGCCTACACCGTGGTCTATCCGGTGGTGCGGGGATCCTCGCCCGTTTTCACCGTGATCGGGGCCTACATCCTGTTCCGCGAAACCTTTTCGGTGTTTCAGTGGTTCGGCGTGGCGATGCTGTCCGGAGGAATTCTCGGGTTGGCCGTCCACAATCTGAACAAGGTGCGGGTGGACCGCGACACGCTGGTGCCGGCCCTGTGGCTCGCGCTGGCGACGGGTGTGTCCGTGGCTCTCTACACCACGTGGGACGCCTACGGCATCCGGGCGACCGCCGACCCTTTCACCTTTCTGGCTTGGTTCTTTTTTCTCGACGGCCTCGCCTTTCCCGTGGTCGCCGCGGTTCGGCGCGCGCGGATGGTCGAACCGCCGGCCCTGGGGCCGCTGCTCGGCCGGGGCGTGTTGGGAGCCGTCATCGCCTACTTTTCATTCGGATCGATCATGCTGGCCACCCGTCTCGACGACGTGGGCGAGGCGGCGGTGCTGCGCGAGACCTCGACGGTGTTCGCGGCGTTGATCGGTTGGCTCGTCTTGAAAGAAGCGGTCGGACCCCGCAGACTGGGGCTCATGTCGTTGATCGCCGCGGGTGCCGTGGTGGTGGAAATCGGAGGCTGACATGGACGGACGAAACAAAACCCCCGGGGGCGTGACCACGGCGCTGGAATTGGGGCCGATCGCGCTCTTCTTCGCGGGATACCTTTTCCTCAGGGACCGCTCGTTCCTCGTCGCCGGGACGGAGTACGAGGGATTCATCATCGTCACCGCGGCCTTCATTCCGGTCATTCTCGTCTCGACCTGGCTTTTGTGGCGTCTGACCGGGCGTCTGTCGAAGACGCAGATCATGACGGCGGCGCTGGTCGTGGTGTTCGGGGGGCTGTCGGTGTGGTTGAACGACGAGAGGTTCTTCAAGATGAAGCCCACCATCATCTATCTTCTGTTCGGCGCGGCGTTGGCGTTCGGTTTGTTGAGGGGGCGGAGCTACCTGCGCGCGCTGATGGGGGAATTGATGCCTCTGGACGACGTGGGTTGGATGAAATTGACGCGGCGGCTGTGCGCGTTCTTCTTCGCGCTCGCGGCGGCGAACGAGATCGTCTGGCGCGGGATGAGCACCGACGCCTGGGTCGGCTTCAAGACGTTCGGGCTGCCGATCGCGATCTTCGCGTTCTTCCTGAGTCAGGGCGGACTCCTTTCAAAGCATGGAAGCGGAGCGGGGAAGGATGGGTGAACACGGGCGCGGGAAGGTTGCCCGGTCGGTGCCGGCCATTGGCTTCGCCTTGTTGGAGA
>JANQKA010000618.1 GCA_028281405.1 Hasllibacter sp.
TTGCCGCAGCCTCCCGCTGGTGGCCCGCCACGGCGACCCGCGCACGGATTTCCCGAAATGCCATGACCGCGGAACGGAAGCGGGAATCCCACCGCGGGGCGCACGTCGAATGGTTTCCGACTCACGGCCGAACAGCCACCGAACAGCCAGCCCCCGGTCACTCGGGTATGTCGACTCGATTCACCCATAGCCTCCCATTACCGCGTCATCCGCGCGGTGTGAACCCTCCCGGAACATTTTTTTGGGTTAACTTGCAATTCCGACCAAAGTCGCGCATTGCGGCTTTTGAGGGCGGAAACCCGGGCATTCGCCCCACTTCGCGCGCCCCGGGAGCATCCCCGCCCCGCGAAGTACGTAGAGCGCGGCGTTGACGTCCGCGTGGCCCCGGTGGCCGCACGATACGCGGTGGAACCGCTCCCCCGCCGGTTTTCCACGGCGACATGTCCACATTCGTGACATCGCCGTGTGGTGCTCCGGGGGTTAGTTCGATTGGCGGGCGTCATGGCCATCGGGCCGTCTTGTCCGGGAACCACCTGATTCGGTCGCCTCGAAGTGATTCGAACAACGATTGGGCCGACGGGCCGAGGGCGCGCTTCTTCCATTGGCCCATGACCGACGCCTCCGGCGTTGAGCGGACGCGTCGGCACACGCTTGATCCAATGCGTCTTGGCGACAATCCGCAACCGTGGCCCCCCGAACGCTCCCTCTTCACGCCCGCAGGCCCGGCCCCGACCCCGGCCGCGGCCGCGGTCGCGTTCGCTCTTGGAATTCCGGCGCATCGCCGCGATATACCGAACACCACCCGGTTCCATGGAGGTCATTGAATGCCGGAGGCCAACCATTCCCGCGTCCGCGGGTCCGAACGCGGGTCCGCTCCGCGGCCGGGGACGAAATCCACCGCCGCCGGGTTCCGGGGCGCGTCCCCCGTCAAACCCGAGTCCGCGTGGAATCCCTTCAGCGGCGGCTCCAGCCAAGCGTCCGGAAAGTCGGAACCCGCGCCGCCCCGCCACGCAGCGTCGCGGCCCGATGTCCCGCGGATCAACGCCCTACCTCGGCCGCCTCGCGGAAAAGCCTCCTCCCCGGCGGGCCTCGGCCCCCACCTCCCCGGTTCCCCGCGGAAGACCTTGGCCCGGCGGACGGCGAAGGACCGCCTCGCGGCGGCGGGATATTGAGTCATGGCGGGTGGACGCCCGGAGGAAGGAACGGCATCCGCCCGGCGCGGAGCGTCCAACCGTTCTTGGGAAAAATTCAAGGAAGAGGTGAAAAGTCGCTACCGGATCGATCAGGCCATCGAGGATTTCGCGGGAATCAGGTTGAGCGGACGGTCCGGACAGGAAAGCCGCATGGGGCGCTGCCCGTTTCACGACGACAAAAACCCTTCGATGAGCGTCCGTCCGGACGAGGGCTATTTCCGCTGCCACGCCGCCGGATGCGGGGCCCGCGGAGACATCTTCACGTTCATTTCCCTCCATCGGAACGTCGATTTCCACCAAGCCGTCCTGATGGCGGCGGAAAGGGTCGGCCTCCAACCGCCGGACGGGGCCGGGTCGGGCTTAACCGCCGGGAACGCGGCGAAGCCGCGCGCGAAAGCGGTCGCCGATCGTCGGACCGGAGTTCCCAGCCTGCTTGACTGCGACCTCGTTCCCGCGTTTCCCGGCATCCGCCGGCCCGATCCCGGCGTCGCGTTCCCCGTCTGGCATCCCGGCGGGGGGCGGACGGCCGAACCCGGCGTCAAACGCTACACCCCCGAAATGATCCACGCCTACCACGACATCGACGACCGGTTGGTCATGTTCGTGCTCCGCTGCGCGCATGGCGGGGGAGGAAAATACTTCATACCCATCCGCGTTGGAATTCTCCCCGAAAGCGCGCCCGAAGTCGTGGTCGATGATCCGAAACGCCGCGCTGGGTGGGTTGTTGGAGGAACCACGCCGGGTCACCGGAAGCCGATCTACGGCATCGAGCGGGCCCGGTCCTGGATCGCGGATGGGGGAAAGCGCATTCTCATCGTCGAAGGGGAAAAGACCCGCGACGCCGCCGCAAGGATGCTCTCGCGCCTTCCGGACGCCGATGACTGGCTGATCCTGTCGCCGATGGGTGGCCACAACGCGAGCCTTCACGCCGACTGGTCCGCGTTCATGCGCGAGGCGTTGGAGACCGGTCTCGCCGGCGTGGAGTTCACGGTCTGGCCCGATGCCGACCACCCCCGAAAGCGGTCGGACGGCACCGAGGCCGATCCTCAAAAAATGTTCGCTCAAGACACGGTCATGGCCTTCGCCACCGCGATGCTGAAGGCCCGGATGGATCCAACCGCGGTCAAATACTCGCGCGTCCTCCCCGGAACCGATCGGGAGAGCGGATGGGATCTCGCCGATGCCGAAGACGAGGGGTGGGACGCCGATCCCGTCATCCTGAAGATTGGCGGTTCAAGCGCCGAGGTGCGCGTCCAAAAGCGGCGCGCGCAACTCCGAACCCGCCCCGCGACACGGTGAGCGCCGCGGGATCGCGCGGAAGGTCGGGCGACGCCGCCAATCGCGGGCCGCGATTCCATAGGGAGCGAAGGCGTTGGCCAAGGGCTCCCGCGACCGGGAGGATGGGATCGCCCTCCGACCGACGGGCCTGGCGCGACGCGCCCGATTGCGTCCAGCCGGAATCGGACGCGCGGGGGACGTTCCCGCGGCCGCGAAGCCGAGCAGGCTTGAATCCCTCCTGAAAACGCGCTTGGGAAGGAATTCTCCAGCCATTTCCTCCGTTTCGGCCGTCGGTTGGAACGTGGCCGCTCTGCGCGAAGCGCGCCATTCCCATTCGAAGACGAAAGCACCCGGTCCAGACCTCGCCAAGTCGGCCAATGATGGCATCGCGCGAGAAACGAATCGCGCGCTCCGCGCCGAAACTTCAATCAGCCTGTCCAGATACGGATGCCGCCGGTATCGATGTGAACGAACCTCCCGGTGTAGTTTCCCACACCACCCATCCCCAGCATCAAGGCGAAATC
>JANQKA010000095.1 GCA_028281405.1 Hasllibacter sp.
GGGTATTCTCGCCACGCTCGCGGCGGGAGGAGCCGCCGCCGAAGTGAAGATCGGCTTCATCGGATCGCTCAGTTCCGACACCGGGCTGTCCACGCTCCGCGGCGCCGAGATCGCCGTGGAGGAACTGAACGCCGCCGGCGGGGCCCTCGGGGGGCCGATCACGCTGGTGACGGCGGACACCGGGGAGGACGTGACCGAGGGGATCAAGGCCTACGAGTATCTGGCCGAGACCGAGGAGGTCGACTTCATCATCTCCGGGTCCATCGACGACGTGAGCCTGGGCTGGCTGCCCAGGATGCAAGAATACCGGATCCCGACACTGGACACCTGGACCTCCTACATCGGGATCATCGACATGGTGGTCGAGGATCCGGACGCCATGCGGCCATACTTCATGAACATCGCCTCGGACGAGGCGCTGGCCACGCTCTACATCAACTTCGGCGCCGACGTGCTGAAGGGCGAAATGGGATGGGACCGGGTGGTGATCCTCGCCGAGGACACCGCATTCGGCGAGGCGATCACCGGGCTGGTGACCGAGGCCCTGGCTCCCGTGGCCGGGATCGAGGTGGCCGAAATCATCACCTACGACGTCAACACGGTGGATTTCGCGCCGATCTTCGCCCGCGCCCAGAACTCCGGCGCGGACTTCATCTACCAGGTCAGCTCGGTGAATTCGCAGGTCGTGTCCTCGCAATACGTCAAACTGCGGGTGCCGATGGCGATGACCGGAGTGAACGTGGCCGCCCTCGGCAGGGAGTACTGGGAGGACACCGGCGGCGCGGGCGGCGGCATCTCCACCCTTTCGCCGGTGCCCTCGGTGGGATTCGAACTCGACCCGGTCAGCCGGGAATTCGTGGACACCTACACCTCGAAGTACTCCTCGCGCCCGAAATTCCCCCACTTCAACGGCTTCAACGCCTACCACGGGTTGAAGCAGGCGGTGGCGGCGGCCGAGGCGGCGGGCGGATTCTACGACGTGGACGCGTGGGCCGCGGAGATGCTCGAGCAGGATCTGCGGCTCGAACTCGATGGAAAACTGTGGCTGCGCTACGGCTTCTGGGGGTACGACGAGGTCGAGCCGGTGACCGGGCGGACCTATCCGCACAACGCCCGCTTCGACCTCGAGGCCCCCTACGACGATGGACAGCCGTCCATGGTCGTCGTGCAGTGGACCGAGGACGGCGATGTCGGCGTGGTCTACCCGCCGGAATACGCCAACATGGAATTCTCGGTTCCGAGCTGGGTGCCGTCCAGGTGATTGCCCGGACCCGATGAAGCCATCCGGAGGCCGCGGCCGCCCGCGGCCTCCGCCGGACCCCGGGAGCGAATTCCCGAGAAAGGGCCCCGCGTCCCCGGACGTGTAATTCCTTCGCGACGGCCGATTCGGTCAAAGTGATTCGGAAGCGCCTCCCGCGTCCGCGCGCGGATGAGTCGCGCGCGGAGCGCGCATGATCACCGGTTCCTCCTCGACCCGCCCGCGCCCAAGGTCGGGAAAAGCCTTCGTGACGGCGAATCGGTCCAAGCGATTCGGAAGGGTGCCCCGCGTCCCCTCGGGAAGCTCCACGCCGCAAGCGGCATGATCGCCGGGCCGTTCATGTCGCGCGACCGCCCACGGTCGGGGAACTCCTTCCCGACGGCGAAACGGTACATGCGGTTCGAATGAACCGCCCGCGTCCCCACGCGGGGAGCGCCGCGATCGGAGCGGCATGACCGCCGGCGTCAACGGCGCCCCCACGACCCGGTCGGGAAGCGCCTCGCGACCGCGAATCGGTCCTAGCGGTTCGGAAGAACATCCGAGTCCCCACGCGGAAAGCGCCGCGCTCGAAGCCACATGATCGCCTGCCCGTTCCCGGAACGCGCCGCGCTCCCGGACGGGGGCCGTTCGCGGGGGGTGTAAGGCCAACTTGGATATTCCGCGGCCCACTCGGCTCGGCGCTTGAAGATTCCGCGCGGGCGGGACACGCTCGCCTCGAATCCGGGCGTTTCCCCGCGCGGCCCGGCGCCGGTGCGGGGCGCGTCCGCCCGAAGGTCCGGACCCCATCCCATGATTCAAATCCTCATTCA
>JANQKA010000691.1 GCA_028281405.1 Hasllibacter sp.
CTACCGCGGGCAAGTCCCCCGCGGACAAGACCACCCCGGCCAAATCCGTCCCGGCCAAGTCAAAGTCGACCAAGTCCAACTCGACCAAGTCCACCCCGGCAAAACCCACCGGGGCCAAGTCCCCATCGGGCAAGTCCACCAAGGGTAAGACCGCCGCGGCCAAACCCATCCCGGCTAAATCCATCCCGGCCAAGTCCACCCCGGCCAAACCAACCGAGGCCAAGTCCCCCACGGGCAAGACCACCGCGGGCAGGATTACCGCGGGCAGGACCATCCCGGGCAAGTCCAACGCGGCCAAGTCCTCCCCGGCAAAACCCTCCCCGGCCAAGTCCAATGCGGCCAAACCCACCGCGGCCAAGTCCAACGCCGCCAAATCCACCCCGGACAAGTCTCCCGTCGCCGAATCCCCCGCGGCCGTGTCCTTCGCTCCCACGGATCGGTCGAGGACCGCCTTCTGGAATTTGAACTGGCTTTCGCTCCGGTACGAGGACGCCTTCCCGCTCCCGGCGAGACGCTGCCGGAAGGAATTCGCCGCGCTCTTCAAAGTCCGCTTCGACGAGCGGTTTCCGGAGGGCTTCGCCCCGGGCGGCTCGCGCAGAATCCGCCTCACCGAATCCTTGGACGGGCCCGGCGGGTCGGTCGATCCGTCGATCCGGATTCGGGTGGATCCCGAGCCGGCTCCCGGCGTCCCTGATCGGGAACGGTCCATCTCGATTCTCATGGAAATCGCGTATGGCGCCGCGGAGGAGCTCGATCGTTTCAGCCGGTTCGTGGGCGAATTCGCATACTCGAGCGGAAGCGTGAGGGCGCACGGACTGCTCCCGGAGGAAATTCGGCCCCAATTCCAGTCCGAGGAGGTGACGCGGTTCAAACTCTGGGCGCGTGACGTGATCTCCAACGGCGGCGGAGTTCCCGTCGAGACGTTGGTCGAGGAGGTCGAAGGAGGCCTGAGAAGGATCCGCGGATACGACCGGTCCAACACCCCCTCCAAGAAAATACCCCGCGCGACCGCCGCCCTCGGCCGGGTCGGATACGGCTTCGCTCCCGACCCCAGGCTCGGGCACAGGTTGCCGAAATACAGCGGAACGGCCGTCCTCTTCGAATTCGGCGAATCGGTCGAGGATGTCGACGGCGTCTCGCCGCGCTACGTCCGTCTCCTCTCCGAATTGTCCCTGGCCAGCTTTGTCGCGCATGCGAACGGCACCATCGGCGAGAGCGAACACCGATGCCTTCGGGAATGGATCGACGCCGACCGGGATCTGGACCGCCTGGAGAAAATCCGGCTTCGCGCCAATCTGGACTGGATCCGGAACCAACCACGTTTCAAATCCTCCGCGGTCGACGAAATCCGGCGCGACGGGAACGGGGACATGTCCCGGGCGCGGAACCTGCTGATCGCCGTCGCCCTGTCGGACGGAACATCCCATTCAAAAATGGCGTCCAAGGTCGAGGACGCCTACCGGATGCTCGGCCTCGACCCGCAGAAGGCCTATTCCGACCTCCACGCCGGAGAAGTACAGGACAGCCCCCGCACCGTGCTCGGAGCCCGTCCGGGAAGCCCCGGAGAAAAGATCCCCCGCCAATCGAAACGGCCCAAGGCGACCAAACTGGACGCCAAGCGGGTGGCCAGGATCAAATCCGACACCGAACAGGCGTCCCTCATGCTGGGCGAGATTTTCGACGAAGAGGATCCCGGCGCGGCCGCCGCTCCAAGCCGCGGGGACGTCCCACCGGACGGGCTTGACCGCAAGCACGCCGCCCTGGTCCGGGATCTGATTGAACGCCCGCAATGGACCGAAGATGAGTTCACGGAAATATGCTCCAGGCACGCGCTCCTCGCGTCCGGAGCCTTGGAAGCCGTCAACGAATGGGCGTTCGACGTCCATGACGAGGCTCTGCTCGAAGAGGACGACGGCTACCACCTCGTTCCCGAAACCGCCGAGGCGGTCCGAATTACACTCGCAAAGGAGAAACAGCATGTCGCTACCCAAACCCCGTGAACGGGACGCCATGGTTCAGGCGCTTCGCGCCGGCGTGGTTCCCAAGATCGGCCTGCGCCATATCCAGGTCGGCCGACGGCGGGAAATCGAGGAACTCGTCAAG
This sequence comes from Hasllibacter sp., assembly GCA_028281405.1. Classification (GTDB taxonomy): domain Bacteria; phylum Pseudomonadota; class Alphaproteobacteria; order Rhodobacterales; family Rhodobacteraceae; genus JANQKA01. Next base: position 2,104 of record JANQKA010000691.1, read on the forward strand.
GACATGGACCGCATCGCGGACGGTGGAGCCGCCATCAGGTTCGTCATCGGCGAGTATGGATCGGGAAAGACCTTCTTCATGAACCTCATCAGGCTCGTGGCGTTGGAGAAGGGCATCGTAGTGATGTTCGCGGACCTCGCCCCGGACCGCCGCCTCCACGCGGGCGCCGGGCAGGCCCGCGCCCTTTACGCGGAGCTCGCCCGCAACCTGGCGACCCGGACCAAGCCCGAGGGCGGGGCGCTCGCCAGCGTGGTGGAACGGTTCGTGTCGCGGGCGCACCGCGACGCCGAGGAGCGGGGCGTCCGAACCGACGCCGTCATCAAGGAGCGGCTCGCGCACTTCGAGGAGCTGACCGGGGGATTCGACTTCGCCTTGGTGATCCGGAAATATTGGGAGGGTCACATGGACGGGGAGGACGAATTGATGTCCGCCGCGCTGCGCTGGCTCCGCGGGGAATTCGCGACCAAGACCGAGGCCCGGAAAATCCTCGGCGTCCAGACGGTGGTCAACGACGCCAGCGTCTACGACCATCTCAAATTGATGTCGGCCTTCGTCGAAGCCGCGGGATACAAGGGGCTGCTCGTGGGCCTCGACGAGATGGTGAACCTCTGCAGACTGACCTCGTCCAAGGCGCGCAGCGCGAATTTCGAGCAGATCCTGAGGATCCTCAACGACGTCCTTCAGGGAAGCGCCTCGCGCATCGGCTTCCTGATGGGAGGCACCCCGGAGTTCCTGCTGAGCAACCGCCGCGGGCTCCACAGCTACGAGGCGCTTCAGTCCCGGCTCGCGGAAAACACCTTCGCCCGCGAAGGCTTGGTGGATTTGTCCGGCCCCGTGATCCGCCTCGCCAACCTGACTCCGGAAGACATGTTCGTGCTGCTCGGCAACATCCGGATGGTCGTGATGGGAGAGGATTCCGCCTTGCCCGACACGGCGCTCAAGGCGTTCATGACGCATTGCTCCAAGCGTATCGGCGAAAAGTATTTCAAAACGCCCCGGAACACCGTGACCGCCTTCGTGAACCTTCTATCGATCATCGAGCAGAA
>JANQKA010000734.1 GCA_028281405.1 Hasllibacter sp.
GGATCTGACCGCCGAACGCATGGGGTGGATAATCGACGAGCTCGCCGCGGGCCGCGTGCCGACGCCGGGGCCGCAGAATGGTCGATTCGCTTCGGAACCATTGGCGGGCCTGACCAGCCTTCCAGACTATGAAAGCGGTCGCACCAAGCACAACGTCTCGGTCCAGATCGCCACCGAAATCGGAGACACCGTGAAACGAATCGATGGCACGGAAGCCCGTTGGCCGCGGGACGCGGTGGCGCTGGGAAGGGCGGGATAACGCGGTTTCGCCGGGAGAACGGCGGCCCGCCCGGAACCCTCCGGAACTGTCGGCCCTTGTCCCGCCAAGACAAGGTCGATTCGCCGCCAAGGACGGACGCGGGGCGGTCCGTCATATTGCACGCGGGGGCGTGGCGAAACCGCCCGGTGCGCGGACCGCGGCTACGGATTCGCCGCCGACGTCCATCGACGAAGTCGGTGATCGTCGTCGGCTCCCTGTCGGTGGATATTGGTGGCGCGGGAGATGGTGACGGATGCCGAAACCGCCGATGTGACGCGAGGACGCCCACGGCGGCACCTGTTTCGATGATTCGGGTGGAGTTGATTCGTGAATCGATGGAAGCCATCCTCGGGAAGTGATTCGCGGCTTGCCCGGTTTGGTCGAGCGGGTCATCGGCGACGGCCGATGCTACACGTATTTTCGGGCGTGGGGGCGGGTGGTGCTCCGATGAGGCCGGAACGGTTGCCGCAGTCAAGAGCGGGCGAGCGACCTTGTCTGGGGGAGGCCGTGGGCGCGCCGCCGCTGGATGGATTCTTCGAAGGGGTCAACGTGGCCGCTCCGGCGTTCATCGGGCTAGGGCGAACCGACTCGACAAAGTGTTGCTCAAAATTGTATATATTCAGGGGTTGACGCCCCCCGTACATCCGTGCGAATCGGGGCGAATCACCAACTCAAACAAGAAGACTGCTACCTAAGGCAGCTAACGCAAGGCAGAGGATGATATGAAGAACGATCAAAAATTCCGCTTCGTGGTATTCGAGGAGGACGGCATCTTTGTCGCACAGTGCCTCGAGTTCGACGTTTGCACTCAGGCTCCCGACAAGGAGACCCTTCGTGAGCGCGTGGATTTCCTGATGGAAATCGAGCTCGAAGAGATGGAGCGGACGGGGAAACGGCTTGACCCCGCGCCCGAAGTGTTCCACAACATGTGGGAAAGCGGCGGCCACACCTACCGCGATGTAGCCGCCTAATACAAAATTGCCGCCCTCCGCGCGCCACAGGCAGCGCGGAGGGCGCGAATACGAGGAAAATCTGATGGCTTTTCCATTTGACCGCGCTCCCGATGTGAGGGAATACGTCACATGGCTTGTCGAAGAGGGGGGCGGACGCGTTAAGGAAGGTGTCCGCGGAACTTGGTCGGTGATTCGACTTGAAACGGACGATGGCTACGCGTACATCGCGATGCAGAGGGATGATGAACCTTTGGCGCCGTCAAAGGTTGCGTCCTTGGATCGTCGACTGAATGTCAATTCTCCGTTCCCGAAGCCACCACTCCCATACAGTTGATTCGGCACCGAATGCCGTTTGGAGCATTCGGACGGTCGTGGAATTGCCTCGTTTCGTTTTTGGTTTGTTCCGATCCGGCCCAGAATCCGAATCACAACTAAATCTCACGCCCGTCTCCGAAGAGGAGACGGGCGTCGATAATCGGGATTCGACTGCTGATTCGTCGCCGAACCAGGGAGGAGGATGCCAGCGGTCCTTCTTGATACCACTATTGGACACGTCTTGGGAGCTCTCAACCGCGGCGGGGCAGGGTATCGTGTTAGGACCGACGAACATCAAGATTTTTGGGGCTCGGAGGACCGTCCGCCGTTGCCAAGTGGGAGATTTTCCGCGCTTGGTTGGGATGCTCCACTATGGTCAATGTCGAATCGGTAACGGCGTCGGCGTGCGTTCGGTATCTGACGCGAATTTGAGGAGCACCGCTGATTCGAATCGGTCTGCCGGTCGACTCGCGACCATACGGGACTCATCCCCGCATCTCCGCGTATCAGAGGTTCTGGAGTTCCGGCTGTGACCCGCCGCTTACCCGTTCCTGCTGGAAAGAGCGGATTCCGAAGCGTCCCGCGAATCGATTTCCGTCTTGCGAACAGGGAGCTACCGTCCCTATACTCCGGCGGACGGGGCGCGGGGTCGGAGTTTTCCGACGAACGGACGCCTGGAAAACAAGGGACCGCGCGCTCGCCCCGCGCTCCGACCCGGGAGTTGGAATGGCCATGGACGAAGAGACCCGGCGCGCGCGCGTGGCGGCGGTCGTGATCATCGCGGTCGCGGTCGTCTGGCTTTCCCTGCAATGGCTGGGGAAAGGCATGGGGTGGACACCGCGGACGATGGCGTTCTTCGACCTCGCGGCGCTGGCGGGGTTCGCTTGGGCGCTCGTGAACGTGTGCCGGATATGGCTCTCGCGCCGGAATTCGGGAGACTAGGGCATGCTCTCCGATCAAGACCGGATTTTCACCAATCTCTACGGCATGCACGAGCGAAGCCTCGCGGGAGCGAGGACGCGCGGCCACTGGGACGGCACCGCCGGAATCATCGGCAGGGGCCGCGACTGGATCGTGGAGGAGATGAAGGCGTCCGGATTGCGCGGCCGCGGCGGCGCGGGCTTTCCAACCGGCCTGAAGTGGTCGTTCATGCCCAAGGAAAGCGACGGGCGGCCCGCGTATCTGGTCGTGAACGCCGACGAATCGGAGCCGGGCACGTGCAAGGACCGCGAGATCATGCGCCATGATCCGCACACGTTGATCGAGGGATGTCTCATCGCCTCCTTCGCGATGGGCGCCCACGCCTGCTACATCTACATCCGAGGCGAATACATCCGCGAACGCGAGGCCCTGCAGGCCGCCGTCGACGAATGCTACGAAGCCGGCCTCCTGGGCCGCGACGCCGCGGGTTCCGGGTGGGATTTCGACCTGTACCTGCACCACGGCGCCGGGGCCTACATCTGCGGGGAGGAGACCGCCCTGCTCGAATCGCTCGAGGGACGGAAGGGCATGCCGCGCATGAAGCCTCCGTTTCCGGCGGGCGCGGGGCTCTACGGCTGCCCGACCACGGTGAACAACGTCGAATCAATCGCGGTCGTGCCCACGATCCTGCGCCGCGGGGGATCGTGGTTCGCCGGATTCGGCCGCGAGAACAACGCCGGCACCAAAATTTTCGCCATCTCCGGCCATGTGAACAACCCCTGCGTGGTCGAGGAGGAGATGTCGATTCCGCTCAGGGAACTTCTCGACAGGCACTGCGGCGGGGTCCGCGGCGGGTGGGACAACCTGAAGGCGGTCATTCCCGGCGGATCATCCGTGCCGTGCCTGCCGAAATCCCTGTGCGACGACGCGCTCATGGACTTCGACTGGCTGCGGGATCAAAAGTCCGGCCTCGGAACGGCGGCGGTGATCGTGATGGACGGGTCCACCGACATCGTGAAGGCGATCTGGCGGCTGTCGAAATTCTACAAGCACGAGAGCTGCGGACAGTGCACGCCCTGCCGCGAGGGCGCGGGCTGGATGATGAGGGTCATGGAGCGCCTGGTCCACGGAACGGCGGACGCGGGCGAGATCGACATGCTGCTGGACGTCACCAAACAGGTCGAGGGCCACACGATCTGCGCCCTCGGCGACGCCGCGGCCTGGCCGATCCAAGGCCTGATCCGTCATTTCCGCGGGGAGATCGAGGACCGCCTCAAGGGGCGGGGAGCCGCAATCGCCGCCGAATGAGCGAATCATCCGGGAGGATCCCTTGATCGCGCCCCGGGATCGGGGTAAGTTGGCGCGAAGCATCGGTAGACACCGGATCCGATCCATGAGGATATTCGCCGCCGCGGTGTTCGCCGCACTTCTCGCAGCCCCCGCGGGCGCGGAGTCGCTCGGGAGCGGGGACGACTACATCGACGACCGCCTGCTCGCGGCGGCCATCAGCGACGAGATCAGGAAGAGGTGCGACAGCATATCGCCGCGAATCATCCGCTTCTACTTCGAGGTGAGAAGCCTCAAGCGCTACGCCAACGAGCAGGGGTTCTCCGACGAGGAGATCAGCGAATTCCTGGATTCCGAGGAAAACATCGAGTATTTCGAGGGTCTGCGGGACGCTTATTTGGAGAGCAAGGGAGCCGTTCCCGACGACGACGAGAGCTACTGCGCCGTTGGCCGGGGTGAAATCGATCAAGGAACCCTGGCCGGAAGCTTGATATGGTCCAGATAACCCGGACGACCGCCGCTCCCCCTTGCGCCCGGCCGGGCGGAAGGGCACAAGGGCGCCGATTCGCGGGCATGGGGCCCGCTTGGGATTTTGGTGCCTCATGTCCGACCTTCGCAAGATTCTCATCGACGACGCCGAGATCGAGGTGGACCCGGCGCTGACGCTGATCCAGGCCTGCGAACTGGCCGGAGTCGAGATTCCCCGCTTCTGCTATCACGAGAGGCTTTCCATCGCCGGAAATTGCCGAATGTGCCTCGTGGAGGTCGTCGGCGGCCCGCCCAAGCCGGCGGCGTCCTGCGCGATGCAGGTGCGGGATCTGCGCGGCGGGCCCGACGGCGCGCCGCCGAGGGTCAGCACCAAATCCCCCATGGTGAGGAAGGCGCGGGAGGGGGTGATGGAATTCCTGCTCATCAATCATCCGCTCGATTGCCCCATCTGCGATCAGGGCGGGGAGTGCGACCTGCAGGATCAGGCGATGGCCTACGGCGTGGACTTTTCGCGCTACCGCGAACCGAAGCGGGCCGCGACGGAGCTCGACCTCGGGCCGTTGGTGGAGACGCACATGACCCGCTGCATCTCCTGCACCCGCTGTGTGCGCTTCACCACCGAGGTGGCCGGCATCTCGCAGATGGGCCAGACGGGCCGGGGAGAGGACAGCGAAATCACCAGCTACCTCAACCGGACGCTCGATTCGAACCTGCAGGGCAACATCATCGATCTGTGCCCGGTCGGCGCGCTGGTGTCGAAGCCCTACGCCTTCACGGCGCGGCCTTGGGAACTGACCAAGACGGAATCGATCGACGTCATGGACGCGCTGGGTTCGTCGATCCGCGTCGACGCCAAGGGACGGGAGGTCATGCGGTTCCTTCCGGTGAACCACGACGGCGTCAACGAGGAATGGATATCGGACAAGACCCGATTCGTTTGGGACGGGTTGCGCCGCCAACGGCTGGACAAGCCCTACATCCGGGCTCGGGGCAAACTGGTCCCCGCCGATTGGGAGGCGGCGCTGTCCGAGGCCGCGCGGGCGCTCGTCGGCGCCCGCAAGGTGGCGGGGCTTGTGGGCGATCTCGCCCCGACCGAGGCGGTTTTCGCCCTGAAGGGCCTCGTGGAGGGCCTCGGAGGATCGGTCGAGTGCAGGTTGGACGGCGCCCGGTTGCCCGCCGGAAACCGCTCGGCCTACGCCGGCACCGGGAGAATCGAGGATATCGACGAAGCCGCGGCGATCATGCTGATCGGCGCGAACCCGTCGATGGAGGCTCCGGTTCTGAACGCCCGCATCCGCAAGGCTTGGCTGAGGGGCGCCCGGATTGGATTGGTCGGACCCGCGTCCGACCTCACCTACGACTATTTCCACGCGGGATCGGACCCCGCCGCCCTGTCCGGCTTGATCGACCACGACCATTCGGCGGTCGCCGACCTGAACTCCGTCGTAATCGTCGGACAGGGGGCGGTCTCCCGAGAAGACGGATCCGCGGTGATGGGCGAGGCGATGGCCCTGGCCGAGGCCACCAAATCGAAACTGTTGGTTTTGCACACCGCCGCGAGCCGCGTCGGGGCGCTCGACGTCAGCGCCGTCGCCGAAGGCGGGCTCGGGGCGGCCCTGGACGGAGCGGACGTGATCCTCAATCTGGGCGCGGACGAAATCGACATGCCGGACGGAGCCTTCGTGATTTATCAGGGCAGCCACGGCGACAGGGGCGCGAACCGGGCCGACGTGATCCTGCCGGCCGCCGCCTACACCGAGGAGCCCGGCCTGTTCGTCAATACGGAGGGCCGTCCGCAATTTGCGTTCCGTGCCACATTCCCGCCGGGGGAGGCCAAGGAGAACTGGGCGATCCTCAGAGCCTTGTCGGACAAGGCCGGCGCGGTCCTTCCCTACGACTCCCTCGACGCGCTGCGCCGCGGGATTGTGGCGGTGGCGCCGCATCTGAAAGCGGTCGGAGAAGTGCCGGAGAACGCGTTCGAGCCGATCGGCCGGACACCCGGAGGGTTGACGGGAGCGCCGTTCGCCGAGGCGGTTTCGGACTTTTATTTGACGAATCCGATCGCGCGGGCGAGCGGCGTGATGGCGGAGTTGTCCGCGAACGCCGCCGAGCGCGCCGCGGTTAAATTGGCGGCGGAATAGGGATGCGCCGCGCCTCGGCCGCGCACCCGCCTTCGGCGTTCCGCGTCGCGCCCGCCGCCGTTCCCCGCGGCGGCGGCCGTCGAAGCGTCGGAATCGGCGGGTTGCGGAGCGGCCGATGGCCGCGACGGCCTTCCGGCCCGCCGGCCGCGAGGAATTTCCCGAGGCCGGGGACGATCGGAAACGGGTGTCCGGAGACCAATTTGAACCGTCCGGCGGCAAGCGGCGCGCGCGTGCCGGCGATGGCGGGACGGACCCTCGGACCGATGTCGCCCGGTGCGGGTTCCGGAGGTTCGCCGGGGCGCGGGGAATTTCCCGGAAGGCGGTGGAAACCGGCGGAGAAATGTTGTTTACACCGATTCGGCGCCCCCCGCCGCGGACGCCGCCGGACTTCCGCCGCGCCACGCGGTTCGGGGACGCCGGAACCAGGGAGCGCCGATCGCGTGGGACGCCATGGCTGAATTCTTGACAACCCCGCTGGGAATCGCGCTCGTCGTCGCGGCGCAGTGCCTCGCCGTCATCGCCTTCGTGATGATTTCGCTGCTGTTCCTGGTCTACGCCGACCGCAAGATCTGGGCCGCCGTGCAGATGCGCCGGGGGCCCAACGTGGTCGGCGCCTACGGTCTGCTGCAGACGGTGGCCGACGCCCTGAAATACGTCGTCAAGGAAATCGTCGTTCCCGCCGGAGCCGACAAGGCGGTGTTCATGCTGGCTCCGATGCTGTCCTTCGTCCTCGCGATCGCGCTGTGGGCGGTGATCCCGTTCGACGAGGGATGGGTGCTGGCCGACCTGAACGTCGCCGTGCTCTACGTCTTCGCGATCTCGTCGCTGGAGGTCTACGGGGTGATCATGGGAGGGTGGGCCTCGAACTCGAAGTACCCCTTCCTCGGTTCGCTCCGCTCGGCGGCGCAGATGATTTCCTACGAGGTGTCGATCGGCTTCATCATCATCGGCGTGATCATCTCGACCGGTTCCCTCAACTTTTCCGACATCGTGAGGGCGCAGGACGGCGATTACGGCTTTTTCAGCTGGTACTGGCTGCCGCACCTGCCGATGGTCGCGCTGTTCTTCGTCTCGGCGCTGGCGGAGACCAACCGGCCGCCGTTCGATCTCCCCGAGGCCGAATCCGAACTCGTCGCGGGATATCAGGTCGAGTACTCGTCGACGCCGTTCCTGCTGTTCATGGCCGGCGAATACATCGCCATCTTCCTCATGTGCGCCTTGACGTCGCTTCTGTTCTTCGGCGGCTGGCTCAGCCCGGTCCCGTCCCTGCCCGACGGCGCGCACTGGATGATCCTGAAGATGGGGTTCTTCTTCTTTCTATTCGCGATGGTGAAGGCCGTTGTGCCGCGCTACCGCTACGACCAGTTGATGCGCCTCGGGTGGAAGGTGTTTCTGCCGCTCTCTCTCGCGTGGGTCGCCGCGGTGGCGTTCGCCGCGCATTTCGATTTGTTCGGCGGCGCCTACGCGCGCTGGCCCGTGGAGTAGGAAAATGGCCGTGGATCTCAAAAGGGCGGGCTGGTACCTTCTTCTCGGCGATTTCATCGTCGGGATGGGGCTCGGCCTGAAGTATTTCTTCAAGCGGAAGGCGACGCTCAATTATCCCCATGAAAAGGGTCACCTTTCGCCCAGATTCCGCGGGGAGCACGCCCTGCGGCGCTATCCGAACGGCGAGGAGCGCTGCATCGCCTGCAAGCTTTGCGAGGCGATCTGCCCGGCGCAGGCCATCACCATAGACGCCGAACCCCGCGCCGACGGCTCGCGACGGACCACGCGCTACGACATCGACATGACGAAATGCATCTACTGCGGATTCTGTCAGGAAGCCTGCCCGGTGGACGCCATCGTCGAGGGACCGAATTTCGAATTTTCCACGGAAACCCGCGAGGAGCTCTTCTACACCAAGGAGAAACTCCTCGAGAACGGCGACCGCTGGGAGGCCGAGATCGCCCGCAACCTCGAAATGGACGCGCCCTACCGATGAACGACGCTCCCGGAAACCCCTACGCGGAGATGATCGCGCTCGGCCGGCGTTGGGCCGAGGCGATGAATCCGTCAACGGAGTCCTTCACGCCGAAAGGCTTCGAGGCGGTTTGGCCGACGATGCCGAAGGATCTCATGGAGATATTCATGGGCCGGACCTTCAATCCCGAGGGTTTGGACGCCAAGACGCGGCTCCTGCTGACGCTGCACGGGCTGACCATCCTTGGCGCGCGGGGCGAATCCCAGATGCGCCTGACCGTCCGCCACGCCATAGAGGCGGGCGCCACCGCACAGGAGGTCGCGGAAACGGTCGCGATGGCGGGCGCCTTCGGCGGAGTGCCCGCGATGACAAGGGCGATGGACCTCGTCCGGGAGGCGGTGGAACCGCGCGCGGAGGGCGGGGAATGACCCCGGCCCTGTTCGCGTTCCACGCTTTCTCGGCCGCCGCGGTCGGCGGCGGCCTGATGACGGTGCTGGCGCGGCATCCGGTTCATTCGGTGCTGTGGCTGATCCTCGCGTTCCTGTCGTCGGCGGGGCTGTTCGTGCTCGCGGGAGCAGAATTCGTGGCGATGCTGCTGATCGTCGTCTACGTGGGCGCCGTCGCCGTGCTGTTCCTGTTCGTCGTCATGATGCTCGACGTGGATTTCGCCGAACTGAAGGCGGAGATGGCGAAATTCCTGCCGCTCGGCCTTCTGATCGGGGTGATCCTTCTGATGGAGCTGGCCTTGGTGTTCGGTGTTTGGAGCGGAGCGGAGGGGGCGGTCGACTCCCGCGCGGCTCCAACGCCGGACCCCGCCGAGACGGCCAACACCGAGGCGCTCGGCGCGCTGATCTACACGCGCTACATTTATCCATTCCAGGCGGCGGGGCTGATCCTGCTGGTGGCGATGATCGGGGCCATCGTCCTGACGCTCCGGCACCGGACGGGCGTCAAGCGCCAGGACGTGATCGCCCAGATGCACAGGAATCCGGCCGAAGCGGTGGAACTCAAGGATGTCAAACCGGGGCAGGGACTCTGAGGACGGCGGCATGATCACTTTGGAACACTACCTGACCGTGGCCGCCGCGCTCTTCGTGATCGGCGTCTTCGGCATCTTCCTCAACCGGAAGAACGTCATCGTCATTCTGATGTCGATCGAATTGATGCTGCTCGCGGTGAACATCAATTTCGTGGCGTTTTCGCATTTCCTGCAGGATCTCGCGGGACAGGTGTTCACCCTCTTCGTGCTGACCGTCGCCGCGGCGGAAGCGGCGATCGGTCTCGCCATCCTCGTCTGCTTCTTCCGCAACCGCGGGACGATCGCGGTCGAGGACGCGAACGTGATGAAGGGCTGAGCGGATGGAGACGGTCATTCTCTTCGCGCCGCTCGTCGGCGCGCTGATCGCCGGCTTCGGCCGAAGGCTGATCGGGGAGGCGGCCTGCCAATGGACGGCCACGGGCCTTCTGTTCCTTTCGGCGGTTTTGAGTTGGGTCGTGTTCCTGACCCTCGACGCGGAGACCGGGCGGGTCCAGATCCTGCGCTGGATCGAATCGGGAAGCCTCGCGACCGATTGGGCGATCCGCATGGACAGGCTGACGGCGATCATGCTGATCGTGATCACCACGGTCTCCAGCCTGGTGCATCTGTACAGTTTCGGCTACATGGCGCACGACGACAATTTCAGGGAGGGGGACCACTACAAGGCGCGGTTTTTCGCCTATCTGTCGCTCTTCACCTTCGCCATGCTGGCGCTGGTCACGGCGGACAACCTGGTTCAGATGTTTTTCGGATGGGAGGGCGTGGGCCTGGCCTCCTATCTCCTGATTGGTTTCTATTTCCGCAAGCCCACGGCCAACGCCGCGGCGATCAAGGCGTTCGTCGTCAACCGGGTGGGAGACTTCGGCTTCGCGCTGGGCATGTTCGCGATCTTCCTTCTCGTCGATTCGATTAACCTGTCCGATGTATTCGCCGCCGCTCCGGAATTGGCGGAGACGACCGTCGGGTTCGTCGGTTTCGAGGTCAACGCGGCCAACCTCGTCTGCGCGCTTCTGTTCGTCGGAGCGATGGGAAAATCGGCGCAGCTGCTCCTGCACACTTGGCTTCCGGACGCGATGGAGGGGCCGACGCCGGTCTCGGCGCTGATCCACGCGGCGACTATGGTGACGGCGGGGGTTTTTCTGGTCTGCCGGATGTCGCCACTCTTCGAATTCGCGCCGAACGTGCTGGTGGCCGTGGCCTACATCGGAGCCTTCACGGCGTTTTTCGCGGCTTCGGTCGCCCTGGTTCAGAACGACATCAAACGCGTCATCGCATATTCCACCTGTTCGCAGCTCGGCTACATGTTCGCCGCCGCCGGGGTGGGCGCCTATCCGCTCGCGATGTACCATTTGCTGACCCACGCCTTTTTCAAGGCGTTGCTGTTCCTTTGCGCGGGTTCCGTGATCCACGGGATGCACCACGAGCAGGACATGCGGAATTACGGCGGCCTCCGCCGCAGGATGCCCTACACGTTCTGGGCGATGATGATCGGCACCCTTGCGATCACGGGCGTCGGCATTCCATTGACCCACATCGGTTTCGCGGGCTTCCTGTCGAAGGACGCGATCGTCGAGGCTTCCTACATGGCGGGCGCTCCGTGGGGCGTGGGACTTTTCTGGATTCTGACCGCGGCTGCCGTCATGACCGCGTTTTACAATTGGCGCTCGATGTTCATGACGTTTTTCGGCGAACCGCGCGGCGACAAGGAGACGCATGAACACGCGCACGAGAGTCCTCCGACCATGCTGATTCCGCTCGGAGCCCTGTCGGTCGGAGCGGTTTTGTCGGGAATGGTATTCTTCGCCCCGTTCTTCGGCGACGACAAGGACATGAAGCCGTTCTTCGGCATTCCCCACGAAGTTTCCGCGGCCGGTGGCCACGGGGACCACGGAGCGGACGACCACGGGGACCACGGATCGGACGACCACGGGGATCACGCGGCGGACGTCCATGACGGCCACGCGGACGACGGACATTCCGACCCCGCGGGTCACGGAGGCCCGGCGCAGAGGCCGGGCGAGGGCGCGGTTTTCTTCGGCCCCGGCAACGAAATCATGCACGCCGCGCACGATGCTCCGACCTGGGTGGTGGTGGCCCCCTTCGCCGCGATGCTGATCGGCCTCGGGTTCGCGTACCTCATGTACATCCGCCGTCCCGAGCTTCCCGCCCAACTCGCGCGAAACCAGCGTCACCTGCACCTGTTCCTCCTCAACAAGTGGTATTTCGACGAGATCTACGACGCGGTGTTCACGCGTCCCGCGCTGCGCCTTGGCGCCCTTCTGTGGAAGCGGGGAGACGGGGGAACGATCGATGGAGGCATAAACGGATTGGCGATGGGAGTGGTGCCTTTCCTGACACGGCTCGCGGGCCGGGCGCAGTCGGGTTATCTCTTCCACTACGCCTTCGCCATGGTGATCGGTCTCGGAATACTCGTGACCTGGTTCGCGGTCCGGGGAGCGTGAGCAATGGACAACACGCTTTCGCTCGTCACATTCCTGCCGCTCATCGGAGCGCTCACGCTCGCTCTTTTCCTCAGGGGGGACGACGCCTACGCGAGGCGCAACGCCAAGCGGGTCGCCCTGACCACCACCGCGGCCACGTTCGCGGTCTCGCTCTTGATTCTCGTTCGATTCGACCCGACGGACACGGGATTCCAATTCGTCGAAGAGGCCGAATGGCTCGGCGGCTTCACCTACAAGATGGGCGTGGACGGTATCTCGATCCTGTTCGTGATGCTCACGACGTTCCTGATGCCGTTGGTGATCGCCGGCGCCTGGGAAGTGGAACACCGGGTGAAGGACTACATGATCGCCTTCCTCGTGCTGGAGACGCTGATGATCGGCGTGTTCTGCGCGCTGGACCTGATCCTGTTCTACCTGTTCTTCGAAGCGGGTCTGATTCCGATGTTCCTGATCATCGGCATCTGGGGCGGAGCGAACCGGATTTACGCCGCGTTCAAATTTTTTCTCTACACCTTCCTCGGCTCGGTCCTGATGCTCGTCGCCATGATCTTCATGTACGCGGAGGCGGGGACGACGGACATTCCGACGCTGATGAACCACCCGTTCGGGACGGAAGACTTCGACATCCTCGGCATCCACGTCTCGGGTGGAGTGCAGACGCTCCTGTGGCTGGCGTTCTTCGCCTCGTTCGCGGTGAAAATGCCGATGTGGCCCGTGCACACCTGGCTGCCCGACGCCCACGTCCAGGCGCCGACCGCGGGATCGGTGGTGTTGGCCGCGATCCTTCTGAAGATGGGCGGCTACGGCTTTTTGCGCTTTTCGCTGCCGATGTTCCCGGTCGGGTCCGAGGTGATGGGGCCGTTCGTTCTGTGGCTTTCGGCGATCGCGGTCGTCTACACCTCGCTTGTCGCGCTGGCGCAGGAGGACATGAAGAAGCTCATCGCCTACTCTTCGGTCGCCCACATGGGCTTCGTCACCATGGGGATTTTCTCGGTCAACCAGCAGGGCTTGGACGGCGCCATTTTTCAGATGCTTTCCCACGGATTCATTTCGGGCGCGCTCTTCCTTTGCGTCGGCGTGATCTACGACCGGATGCACACGCGGGAAATCGAAGCCTACGGCGGGTTGGTCAACCGCATGCCCGCCTACGCGGCGGTGTTCATGCTATTCACCATGGCCAATGTGGGGCTTCCGGGCACTTCGGGTTTCGTCGGCGAATTCCTCACGCTGATGGGGGTGTTTCAAGTCAACACGCTGATCGCGGTCGTCGCCGCGACCGGAGTCATTCTTTCGGCGGCCTACGCGCTTTGGCTCTACCGGCGGGTGGTTCTGGGCGACCTGATCAAGGAAAGCCTCAAGTCGATCACGGACATGACGCCGCGGGAGCGGGCGGTGTTCGCCCCGCTCGTGGTCATGACGATCCTGCTCGGAGTCTATCCCGCGCTGGTGACGGATATCGTCGGCCCATCGGTTTCCGCCCTCGTGGAACGGGTGGAGACCGCGCGGGCGGATGTCGATGGCGTCGCCCGGCTGGCCTTGGGAGGGGAGTGAGACGATGATCAACGCCGCCGCCGCATTGCCCGAGATTCTACTCGTCCTGTTCGCGATGGCCGCGCTTCTCTTCGCGGTGTTCGGGGGCAAGGACGAGGCCGCGCCGTCGGTATTGTGGGCCTCGGCGGCGGCGCTCGCGGCGGCCGCGCTCTTCGTCGGGGCCGGAGGTCGGGGGACGCGCGAGGCGTTTCACGGGGCTTTCGTGGACGACGGCTACGCGCGCTTCGCCAAAGTGACGATCCTGCTCTCGGCAGCCGCCATCCTCGTGATTGGCCGGCGTCACATGGAGCGCCTCGGGATTTTGAAATTCGAATATCCCATTCTGATCACGCTCGCCGCCGTGGGCATGATGATGATGGTCTCGGCGGGGGATCTCATGGCGCTCTACATGGGGCTCGAATTGCAGTCCTTGGCGCTATACGTCGTGGCGTCGATCGACCGGGATTCCACGCGCTCCACCGAAGCGGGCCTGAAGTATTTCGTTCTGGGCGCGCTGTCGTCGGGCCTGCTGCTTTACGGGGCCAGCCTCGTCTATGGATACGCGGGCACCACGCTGTTCTCCGGGATCCTGCGGGCCGCCGGCGACGGAGCGTCGATCGGCTTGGTGTTCGGCCTCGTGTTCATCTCGGTCGGCCTCGCGTTCAAGGTTTCCGCGGCTCCGTTCCACATGTGGACGCCGGACGTGTACGAAGGGGCGCCGACGCCGGTGACGGCGTTCTTCGCGACCGCGCCGAAGGTCGCCGCGATGGTTCTGTTCGGCCGGGTTCTTTGGGACGCGTTCGGAGGGGTTTCCGGAGACTGGACCCAGATCGTGGCATTCCTTTCGGTCGTCTCGATGTTCCTCGGCGCCGTCGCGGCGATCGGTCAGCGCGACATCAAGAGGCTGATGGCGTATTCCTCGATTTCCCACATGGGGTTCGCCCTCATCGGCCTCGCCGCGGGGACCGAGGAGGGCGCGCGGGCCATGCTCATTTACATGGTCGTGTACGTGGTCATGAACATAGGGGTGTTCGCCTTCATCCTTTCGATGGAGCGCGAGGGGGAACCGGTGACGGACATCGGCGCGCTGAACAATTATTCGAAGGGGGAACCGCTCAAGGGGCTGGCCCTTCTTGTTCTCATGTTCAGCCTCGCCGGGGTTCCCCCCTTCGTTGGATTCTTCGCCAAGCTGTACGTCCTCTCCGCGGCCGTCGGCGCGGGAATGGCTTGGCTGGCGCTTGCGGGCGCCGTCGCCTCGGTGATCGCCGCGTACTACTATCTGCGCATCGTCTACTTCATGTATTTCGGAGAGGAAGGCGCTCCCTTGGACCGGACGATGACTCCGGCGAATTGGATCGCGTTGTTGGCGTGCGCCGGGGCGATGGCGGCGGGCGTGGTCAACCTATTCGGAATCGAGGCGCTGGCGGCGTCGGCGGCGGCGGCGCTTGTCGACTGAGCGGCCCTCAGGATGGCCCGGGGGCACCGGGCGGGTGATCCTCGACGAAGTCGGCAGCGCCCTCGACGCGGCGGCGGCGCTTCCGGTCATGCCGGCGTGGGTCATGGCGCGGCGCCAGACGGCCGGCCGCGGCCGCCGGGGCCGGCCTTGGCTGGCTCCGGAGGGCAATTTCGCCGCCGCTCTCGCGTTTGAACCGGGAGGGGACGCCGCGGACGCGGCGCTCCGCTCCTTCACAGCCGCCTTGGCGCTTGTGGACGCTTTCGCCGCGGTCGGCGCGCCGTTGGACGCGTTCTCGCTGAAGTGGCCGAACGACGTGTTGCTGAACGGGGGCAAGGTGGCGGGCATTCTTCTCGAGTCCCGGTCCCGCGGACGCGTGGTTGACCGATTGTGCGTCGGCGTCGGCGCGAACCTCGCGGACGCTCCCGACGCGGGCGCGGATGGGATCGAGAATGGATCCCGGCGACCAGTTTCGCTTCTGGGAGAGACCGGTATCCGGGTGGAACCCGAGGAATTCCTGACCCGCGTCGCCGCGGCGCACGACCATTGGGAAGGGCGATTCGCGGCCGAGGGCTTCGCGCCGGCGAGGGAGGCGTGGCTCGCCCTGGCGGCGCGCCCTTCGGGGGAGATCACCGCGCGGACGGGAAAGGAGTCCGTCACCGGGCGGTTCGAAACGGTGGACAACGCGGGAAATCTCGTGCTGGAGACGGTCGACGGTCGACTCGCCATTCCCGCCGCGGAAGTTTATTTCTGAAAGGCGGGGGCATGCTTCTCACAATCGATTGCGGCAACACCAACACCGTGTTCGCGGTTTGGGAGGGAACGTCGCCCGGGGCGGTGTTCCGGACCGCGACGGAACACCAGCGCACCGCGGACCAATACCACGTCTGGCTGTCGACATTGATGCGGCACCGCGGACTGCCAATGGATATCGACGAGGTCATCATCTCGTCGACGGTGCCGCGGGTGGTGTTCAATCTTCGCGTGTTGTCGGACCATTACTTCGGCACGCGTCCCCGGGTCGTCGGAAAACCGGGTTGCGCTTTGCCGGTGCCGCCACGGGTGGACGCGGGGGCCGTTCCCGGTCCCGACAGGCTGGCGAACGCCGCCGGCGCCTTCGACCGTCACGGCGGCGACTGCGTGGTCGTGGATTTCGGCACCGCCACGAATTTCGACGTGGTGGACCATGACGGCGCCTATGTCGGCGGGATCATCGCGCCCGGGGTGAATCTCAGCCTTGAAGCGCTGCACTCGGGCGCGGCGGCCCTGCCGCATGTCGACATTTCGCGCCCCGAGAGGGTGATCGGCACCAACACGGTCGCGTGCATCCAGTCCGGAGTGTTCTGGGGCTACGTCGGCCTGATTCAGGGCCTGCTCGCCCGCGTCCGGTCGGAATTCGGACGCCCGCTCAAGGTTCTGGGGACCGGCGGGCTCGCGCCGCTATTCGCCCAGGGCGAGCCCCTGTTTGACGTGGTCGACGAGGATTTGACGATTCATGGCCTCGCGGTCATCCACAGGCACAACAAGGAGTTGGAGGGGTGAGCGGCGGGGCGATCCCGCCACCGCTCGGCGGCGCCGGGGAAATCGACGTGAACCCGCGCATTCGCGCACAGGGTTCGGAAGGCCGCGTGGGCCGTTCGGAATTGGAGGAATCCCTCCGTATTCGGGGTCCGCGCGTGAAAATTCCGGAGCGGGGGGAACTCCCTCATCCGAACGGGCGCGCCAAGGTCGCGCGCGGCGGCGGGCGGGTGACCGTTGCCGCCGGAAAAGGGAAGATGGCCGAATTGTCCGCGGGCGGGGCCCGCGGGCCGGGCCGCGTCAGGACGGGCGGCGTATTCGCGCCGATCGAAAATCCAACGAATTAACGGGAAGAAACGACATGAAGGACAGGGTGATCTACGTGCCCCTCGGCGGCGCCGGGGAAATCGGCATGAACGCGTATGTGTACGGACAGGGGCCGAAGGGCCGCGAGCGCTTGGTGGTCGTGGACCTCGGCGTGACATTTCCGGACATGGAAGGCTCGCCGGGCGTGGATTTGATCTACGCCGATCTCTCCTGGCTCTACGAGAACAGGGACAGGGTCGAGGCGATCTTCATCACGCACGGACACGAGGACCATATCGGCGCGCTGGGCATGACCTGGTCCCGGATCGACGCGCCGATCCACTGCCGGCGGTTCACCAGGGATCTCGCCCTCCGCAAATTGAAGGACAGGGGCGGGTCGGGGGGCGATGTCCGGATCGTCGAACCGTTCGAGCCCGTTTCGGCGGCGGGGATGGAAATCCGTTTCATGCCGGTGCCGCATTCGATTCCGGAAGCGTCGGCGTTGATTCTCGACACGGCGGCGGGTAGGATCGTCCACACGGGGGATTTGAAACTCGACCGGGATCCGGTGATCGGCGAGGGCTACGATCCCGATGATTGGAAGCGGATCGCCGAACCGGGGATCCAGGCTCTGGTGTGCGACTCCACCAACGTGTTCTCGATGCACCGGGGCAGATCGGAAAGTTCTCTGTCTCCGGCCATTTCGAGTCTGGTGGCGGATGCGCCGGGGATGGTGGTGGCGACCACGTTCGCGACCAACCTCGCGCGCGTCAAGACGCTCGCGGAGGCGGGCTTGTCGGCGGGCCGTTCGATTTGCCTTCTCGGCAAAACGATGCGCGACATGGTTGGGATCGGAACCGGGGCGGGGGTGCTCGAAGGCTTTCCCGAAACGCTGGCGCCGGAGAATGCCGTGAAACTCCGCCGCGAAAAACTGATGCTGATCGTCACGGGAAGTCAAGGCGAACGGCGGGCGGCCTCGGCCCAATTGAGCACCGGAAAATTCCTCGGCTTCTCAATGAAGGAGGGAGACACGTTTTTGTTTTCGTCATCGGCGATTCCCGGAAACGAAGTGGATGTCGCGCGCGTCGTCAACGCCTTTTCCGAACTGGGCGTGGAGGTCGTCGACGAAAGCGGCGGGTTGTATCATGTGTCGGGGCACGCGAACCGTCCGGATTTGGAGGAGATCCAAGGGCTGTTGGATCCGCGGATGGTCATCCCGATGCATGGCGAGCACCGCCACCTGCGCGAGCACGCCAAGCTGGCTCGGGATTGCGGGCGGGCGTCCATCGTGGCGACGAACGGGGCGGTCATCGATCTGTCCGGAGAGACTCCCGTGGAGGTGGACCGGGTGACGGCCGGACGCGACTACCTCGACGGCTCGAAAAGGATCGGCGCCCGCGACGGTGTCGTCCGGGACCGCCTGCGTCTGGCGAGGAACGGTTTGGTCGTGATTTGTCTGGTTATCGACGCCGACGCCGAGGCCGACGAGGTCTGGGTCGAGACCATGGGACTCGCGGATGCCGGGAAGGGCCGAGCGGAACTGGGAGAGTTGATCGAGGAGGCCGTGTCCGGAAGCATCGAGGGAATGGGCCGCGGCGGGAGGTCCGACGACCGCCGGGTGGAAAAGGAGGCGGAGAAAACCGCCCGGAAGGTCGCTTGGGATGAAATCGGCAAGAAGCCGGAAGTCATGGTTTTGCTGAGCAGGATGGATGCGGCCTGAAACGATCGCCTCCGGCGGCCTAGGCGCCGGGCGCCGCACGGTCCGGCGCCATCCCGCCGGAATTCGCCGGTGGGAGCGGGAGGTCGTCCGCGACGCGGTCCGGTCAAGCGGATTCAAGTGGAAGTCCTCCACCGAAGGCCCGGGGCGCGCGCGCCGCGTTCCACGGTGGCGGCGCGCCGGCGGCGCGGTTGGAAGGAATCCGCGAGACCTTCACGGGGAACCGGAATTCGATGCGCTTGGAGACTCCCCGCGGACGGGATTCCGGAAGAGCGGGGGAAGACCGCGCGCCGCTCCGAGGCCGCCGGCCGCTCCTCGGGACGCGGGGCCGTCCGTTCGGGATGACCTGGACGAACCGGTCGCCCCGCTTCGCCGGGACGCGATTCCGGGAACGGAGCGCGCCGCGGCGGTGGGCCGGGAGGGCCCGGGCGGCGGGTCAGCCGCCGAGGCGCTCTTCGAAACTCTTGGTGAGGAACTCGGGAAACTGGTTGACCGCGCCGGAGACGGTGGAATTCTTTTTTGGGCCGCGCCCGCGTTCGGGGCGTTTGCGTTCGGGGGACGCGCTCCGCTCCGATTCTTCCGCGCTTTTCGGCTGGGGCGGCTCCGCCGTCGAGGGAGCGGGATCGCTTTCCGCGGCGCGGCGCGGTGATTTGGCCCGCTTCTTTTCCGGCTTATTTCCCGCTTCGACGGAATCCTTCGGCGCTTCGGCCGCTCCGGTCTTTTTTTCACGCGGCTTCGCGCCCGGCGGAGACCAAGGGTTCTCAACCCGCGGGATTTGCGATCCGATCAATTTTTCCACCGCATCGATCAGCTTGTCGTCATGCGGGGTGGCTATGGTGAAGGAACATCCCTCGCGTCCCGCGCGTCCGGTGCGCCCGATCCGGTGCACGTAATCCTCCGCGTGTCCGGGAACGTCGAAGTTGATCACATGGGACACGTTTGGAATGTCGAGACCGCGGGCGGCCACATCGGAAGCCACGAGGAATTTGATCACTCCGTCGCGAAATCCATCCAGCGTTTTCGTTCTGTGGGATTGGTCCAAATCGCCGTGGATCGCCTCGGCGTTGTAGCCGTGTTTTTTCATCGACTTCGCGACGATGTCCACCTCGGTCTTGCGGTTGCAGAAGATGATGGCGTTGGTCAACGCCCCGCCCTCGCTCTCGATCAACGCGCGCAGGATCTCGCGTTTGTCCTTCGCGGTCATGTCCCTTCGCTTGGGTTCGTGGAACACCATCTTCTGGGCGATGGTCTCGGAGGCGGTCGCCTGCCGGGCGACTTCGATTCTCTTGGGCGAGGACAGGAATTTGTTGGTGATCCGCTCGATTTCGGGCGCCATGGTCGCGGAAAAGAACAATGTTTGGCGCGTGAACGGAGTCAGTTCGAATATCCGCTCGATGTCGGGGATGAATCCCATGTCGAGCATGCGGTCGGCCTCGTCGACCACCATGATTTCGATTCCCGTCAGCAGGAGTTTGCCGCGTTCGAAGTGGTCGAGCAGGCGTCCGGGCGTCGCGATCAGAACGTCGACTCCCTTGTCGATGGCGACATCCTGATCCTTGAAGCTGACGCCGCCGATCAGGAGCGCTTTGGTCAGTTTTGTGAACTGGGAATAGGTGTTGAAATTTTCGGCGACCTGCGCCGCCAGTTCGCGCGTGGGGCAGAGAACGAGGCTGCGGGGCATCCTGGCCCGCGCCCGACCGCGGCGCAGGCGGGAGATCATCGGGAGTGTGAAACTCGCCGTTTTGCCCGTGCCGGTTTGCGCTATTCCCAATACGTCGCGGCCCTCGAGGGCGGGTGGTATCGCTCCGTCTTGGATGGGGGTGGGGGTCTCGTAGCCGGCGGATTCGACCGCCTTGAGAACCTTGGGGTCAAGGTTGAGATCTGAAAATTTGGTCATGTGCGTCCCTTGGGCGGCGTGGCCGCCACTGTTCCGAGGTTGGACGCGGGTCTTCATGCGTCCCTTCATCCGCGCGGCGTGAACGCCGCGGGTTGCGGTTAGCGCGGGAGCGCGGGGATGTCAACGCGAATTCCACCGCGGCCGATGTGACCGGGCGGGGCGTCGCCACTCCCGCGGACCGGTCCGGCGTGAGTTGGGACGCGCGCGACGGTCGCCGTTGGCGCGGGCGTTTGGATTTTCCGCAAGCGGGAACCCGCCGAAGCGCGGGGTGGTCCGGAGTGTCGGCGTGGGCGATGATGTCCGCGGGCCGTCGTTGACGATTCGCCCGGCCTCCGGCGGCGCCATTCCCGGAATCGCTCAGTAACCCGCGCCACGGTTCACGAGGTGCAGGAAGGTTTCGCCCGATTCTCCGCGTCGGATGTTCCGGGCGATCGAGTCCGCCGCCGAACCCGATCGGGTTTCCGACGCGATGTGTGGCGTCACCGTCACACGGGGATGCGTCCAATAGGGATCGTCCGGTGGCAAGGGTTCGGTGCGGAAGGTGTCGAGCGTCGCGTGGCCGACCCGGCCCGAATCGAGCGCCTCGAGCAGGGCGCCGTCGTCGATCAGCGGACCGCGTCCGGGATTCAGAACCGTCGCGCCCGGAGCGAGCGCCCCGAATGCCTCCGCGTCCATGATGTTTTCGGTTTCGGACGTGAGAGGCAGCAGAAGCGCCACGATTTCGGCGCCGGACAAGGCGTCGAGCAGGGCTCCGTCGCCGGAAAGGCACCTCACGCCATCGACGGTCTTCGGACCGCGGCTCCATCCCGACACTTGGAAATTCAGCGAGGCCAACGTTCGGGCGCAGGCCGATCCCAACCGGCCAAGGCCGAGAATCGTCACCTTCCTCTCCCGCGCCAATTTCGGCGCCGACGGCTTCCACGCGCGGTCGGGGTTCACGATATGCGCGTCCATGCCCAGGTGATGGCGCAGCGCGTGCCCCGCGACCCACTCCACCATCCCGGCGGTCAAATCCGGATCCACCATGCGCGCCAACGGAGCCGTCAGGGTTTCGTTGCCGACCACGTCCTCCACCCCCGCCCACAGGCTCAGGACCGCCTTGACGTTTGTGTAGGGAGTGAAGTCCACGACGGGGCCATTCGGCGCGTGCACGATGTAATCCACCTTCGCCGGATCGCAGGGAACTCTGAGCACCTCGGCGGCGACCCCGGAGCTTTCAAGCGCGCGAAGCAGTTCCGGAATCATCTCCCCCGCGCGGTCGTCCGATCCGGCGTACAGGATTCCGACGTTCACATCCCCATCCTCGGCCTGTGGATATGGGCGGACTGGACGAATCCGAAGGCCACGAGAAGCGACATCATCGCCGAACCTCCATAGCTGACCAAAGGCAGCGGGACGCCAACCACGGGAGCCAGCCCCATGACCATGGCCATGTTCACGGAAAACAGCAGGAAGAAGGTGGCGGCGATTCCAAGAATCAGAAGGGAGGAAAAACGGTCCCTGGTGGACAAGGCGGAGACCGCGCAGAAGAATATCACCAAACCGTAAAGGGCCAGCAAGGAAATGCCGCCGACAAAGCCGAACTCCTCGGCGAGCGTGGTGAAGATGAAGTCGGTGTGTTTCTCCGGCAGGAAATTGAGGCGCGTCTGTGTTCCCTGCATGAAGCCTTTGCCGGACCATCCACCCGAGCCCAGGGCGATTTTCGATTGGGTGATGTGATAGCCGGAGCCCAGTGGATCGCTCGCCGGGGAGAGGAACGCGTCGATGCGCTTATACTGGTAATTTTCCAGCAGTTGCCACGAGGTGCCCCGGCTCCTCAAAACCGCGAACACCCCGGCCGCGCCGGATGAGATGACCGCCGCGAAATACCCCCAGTGCACGCCCGCCATGAACATCACGGCGCCGCCGCCCAGCATCAACAGAACCGCCGTGCCGAGGTCGGGTTGCCTCAGCACGAGCGCGGTCGGGACGAGAATCAAGAGCACGGGAGCCAACACCGTGAAGAATCGCGAGGTCTTTTCGATGTCAAGCCAGTCGTAGTAGGCCGCAAGCATCATGACCAGCGTGATCTTCATCAATTCGGAGGGTTGGAGCCGCATGAAGCCGATGTCTATCCAACGCTGCGCCCCCATTCCCACGACGCCGAAGACCTCCACCACGACGAGAAGCGCCAGCGTGCCGAGATAAGCGATCGCGCTCACGTTCCGCCAAAACCATATCGGCACCATGGCGATGACGAACATGAGCGTCATGCCCAGGGTGAAGCGCTTCAACTGCGGATCCATCCACCGCGCGGGGTCCCCCGAGGACACCGAGTAGAGCATCAGAAACCCCGTCCCCGCGACCGCGGAAATCAAAAGCACCAACACCCAGTTGATGTGGAGCACCTTGGAGAGGCCGGTGGGAACCCGTTGGACGGAATACTCGAGATAACTCATGCGCGCGCCTTCCCTCCGAGCCCGCGCGGAGCGATCTCCCTGAGCTTCAGGGCGTCGAACCGCGCTTGGATTTCCGCACGCTGGCCTTCGGGGTAGGCCTCCAGGGGAGGAAGGGCGCCGTAAAGCGCGCGCAGCATGATGTCTCTCGCGATCGGCGCGGCCGTGACGGCGCCGCTTCCGCCGTGTTCGACCACCACCGAAACCGCGTATTTGGGCGCGTCCGCGGGGGCGTAGGATACGAAGAGCGCGTGGTCACGCTGCCTCCAAGGCAGTTCCTCGTTGCTGAGAACGCCCTCCAACCGCTCCTCGGGGGTGATTGTCCTCACTTGGCTCGTTCCGGTCTTGCCCGCCATTTCCATGCCTTCCGCCACTATGCGCGAGCGCACGGCGGTTCCGCTCTCCGTGACGGATAGCATTGCGGCGCGAACCGCGTCGAGCGATTCTTTCGAGATGTCCAGGGGCTTCGGCGCGGGGAGGTCCACGCCAACGCCGTTCACGGACTTCACCAGCGTCGGCGACACGTCCGTTCCGGTGGCGATTCTCGCGGTCATGATCGCCAGTTGCAATGGCGAGGCGAGGACGAATCCCTGACCGATGGACGCGTTCAGCGTGTCGCCCGTCAGCCAGGTTTCGCCGCGGCGCGTGAATTTCCACTCCTTCGTCGGGGTCAATCCCACCGCCACGGCCGACATCGGGAGGTCGGGACGGATGCCCAGCCCAAGTTTGACCGCCATCGCGGTAATGGCGTCGATACCAACACGCTCGGCCACGTCATAGTAGTAGACGTCGCAGGATTGCTGAAGGCTCTTCTTGAACGCCATGTGTCCGTGGCCGCCCCGCCGCCAGCAATGGAACACACGATCGCCTTTCTCGACATGGCCCTCGCACAGAACCGTTTCCCTCGTGTCGATCAAGCCGGCCTCCAAAGCGGCGAGCGCCGTGACCATCTTGAAGGTTGAACCGGGCGGGTAGGCGCCTTGCACGCTCTTGTTGGTGAGCGGGCGGTGATCGTTGTCGGTCAGTTTGCGGTAATTGGCCACGGAGATGCCGCGCACGAACAGGTTGGGATCGAAGGATGGGGCGGAACCGACCGCCAACAGTTCACCGGAGCGGACGTCCATGACCACCGCCGAAGCGCTTTCCCCTTCAAGCCTGGCCTGTGTGAAATTCTGAAGTCCGGCGTCCACCGTCAGCAGCAAATCGTCTCCCGCGTCGCCTTCGTTGAGTTCGAGCTCGCGCATCACCCTGCCGGCGGCGTTCACCTCGATCCGCCGGAACCCGGCGGACCCGCGCAATCTTTCCTCCACCTTGTTCTCGAGGCCGACCTTCCCGATCTGGAACTTCGGGATCCGCAGCAACGGGTCGGGATCCCTGATCTTGCTGAGATCGTAATCCGAGACGGGTCCGACATAGCCCACGACGTGGGCGAAGTCGTCCCTCAAGGGATAATGCCTGCTCAGACCCGTCTCGGGCGTGACCCCGGGCAACGCCGGGGCGTTCACCGCGACCTCGGCGACATCCTCCCACGAGAGGTGGTCGGCGACCGTCACCGGGACGAACGGGGATCGGCGGTTCAGTTCCCTGCGCGCGCGGGCGAGGTCGTCCGCGGACAGGTCGATGAACTTTCCCAATTTCCGCAACACCTCCTCCACATCCCCGGCGTCCTCCTGGACGACGACGATGCGGTAGTTCTGTTCGTTTTGGGCGATCGGCACTCCGTTTCGGTCGAATATGAGGCCGCGCGCGGGCGAGACCAGTCTCACGTTGACCCGGTTCTCCTCGGCCAGCAATTGGTATTGGTCGGATTCGTTGACCTGCAAATCCCGCATCCGGAGGCCGAGCACGGCGAGGACGCCGGCTTGGATGCCTCCCGCCACCACCGCGCGCCGCGTGATCTGGTGGACGCTTCTCCGCGTGTATTCTTCGCTGTACTTCATCGGAAATCCCCCCCGTACGATGTTTCGGCGGCGGTGCGCCTGACGCCGAATACCGCCCAGATTATCGCCACGGCGATCGGGTAGGCCAAGGACGTGGCGGCCACGAAGCCGGTGAAGTCGCCGATGCCCGGCACGGGCAAACCCGCCGCCAACATCACGAGCCGCTCCAGCGCGGCCGCGCCCGCCACCGCCGCGGCCGCGAACATCCACTCGACCAGGAACGGCAGTCCCGCCGCGCGGCCGGCGCGTGAGCGCATGAATTCGCAAGCGACGATCATGATCGCCGACCACAGGCCGGGGGGCCTCATGAACAGGAAGTCGGTGAACAACGTGACGGCGGCGATCAGTGGAATTGGGACATGATCGGGGCGGCGCGACACCCAAGCGAGGGTGAGGACGAACAAAATGTCGGGAGAGGCGAGGAATTGCGACCCGCCGAGAGGCAGAAGCCGCGCGAAGATCAACGCGAGGGCGGCCAGCACGTAGAGGCCGCGATAAAACCAGACCCGTTGGCTTCCCCTATCCATCGTCCACCTCCGCCGTCCGCGGCTCGACCGCGGGCTCCGGCTCCGTACGGGGCGGAACGAGGAGAAAACTTCCTTCCTCGATCCTCTCTATCTCGTGGCTGCGGAGGACTCGAAGGAATTCCAGGCGCTCGTAGTCCGCCGACAGGAGGGCCCGCAAACGGCCGTCCGGTGTTTGCGCGACCTGGCCCACGAGAATACCCGAGGGGAACACGCCGCCGTCGCCCGAGGTCGCGACGCGGTCGCCCGGCCGCGCCAGTTCGGGTCTCTCAATGAAATCCAGCAGGGGGGCGCCCGACGAGTCCCCCGACAGGATCGCTTGTTGGCCGGAGGGCCGGATCGTGACCGGGACGCGGCTGTTGGGGTCGGTGAGCAGAATGACGCGGCTGGTGCTCCGGCCCACCCCCGCGATTCGCCCGACGAGGCCCAATCCGTCCGTCGCCGCCCACCCCTCGCGGATGCCGTCGCGCGCGCCCACGTTGAGCAGGACCGATTGTCTGAAGGGCGAGCCGCTGTCCGCCATGACCACGCCCGTGACGTAGGTCAATTGCGGGTCGAGTTGCACGTTGTTGATATCCAGGAGCTTGGCGTTCTGTTGCTCGAGCTGCAGGGCCGCCTCCTTCCACGCCTTCATCCTCTGCAACTCCCGCCTCAGTTCCCGGTTCTGTTCGTGGATCCGGGCGTAGGACTGAAAATCGTCAACCAAGCGCCAGGCGCCCGTCACGGGAACCATGATCCAATTCATCGAGGGCATCACGGCGTCGAAAAGCCGGGCGCGCAGGTATTCGACCCGTGGATTGTCGATCAGCGACAGCAGGAAAAGTCCGGACAGCGCGACCACGATCATCGCCGCTCCGACGCGTCGGAGCGGTCGTATGAAACCATCCCTCACCATGTCGTCTCGGGGCAACCGGGATTCTCCTGATTCGCGGGGTGGAAGCCTTCCGGCCGATTCAGCTTTCGAAATCTATCACATGCAGGAGCTGCTTTTCGAACTCGAGCGCCTTGCCGGTGCCGAGGGCGACGCAGTGCAGCGAGTCCTCGGCCACCGAGATCGGCAGGCCGGTTTGCTCCCTGAGGGCCAGGTCCAAATCGCCGAGAAGCGCCCCGCCGCCGGTCAGCATCACGCCGCGGTCGACGATATCGGCGGCGAGGTCCGGCGGAGTGGATTCCAGCGCGACCATCACCGCCTCGCAGATGTGCTGGACCGGTTCCGCGAGCGCTTCGGCCACCTGGGCTTGGTTGACTTCGATTTCCTTGGGGACGCCGTTGAGCAGGTCGCGCCCGCGGATTTGGGCGGAGGATCCCCGTCCGTCATCGGGCATTCGCGCCGTGCCTATGCTGGTTTTGATGCGCTCGGCGGTGGATTCTCCGACCAGGATGTTCTGCTTGCGGCGGAGATAGGCCACGATGGCGTCGTCCATCCGATCGCCTCCGACGCGCACGGAGCGGGCGTAGACGATGTCCGCGAGGCTGAGGACCGCGACCTCGGTCGTGCCTCCCCCGATGTCGACCACCATCGAGCCGGTGGGCTCGGCTATGGGCATTCCCGCGCCGATGGCGGCCGCCACGGGCTCCGCGATCAGGCCCGCCTTCCTGGCTCCGGCGGAGATGACGGATTGGCGGATCGCGCGCTTCTCGACCGGGGTGGCCCCGTGGGGCACGCAGACGATGATTTTCGGCTTCGAGAATGTCGTGCGCTTGTGAATTTTGCGGATGAAGTGCTTGATCATGGCCTCGGCCACGTCGAAATCCGCGATAACCCCTTCGGACATGGGGCGGATGGTCTGGATGGACCCCGGGGTCCTCCCGAGCATCATCTTGGCCCCGTCGCCGACCGTCAGCACCTCCTTCTTGCCGTTCTTGACGTGGTAGGCGACCACCGAAGGCTCGTTCAGAACGATGCCCTTGCCCCTCATATAGACGAGCGTGTTCGCCGTTCCGAGGTCAATCGCCATGTCGCCGGAGAATAGTCCCGATAGTCCTAACATCCCTGACCTCTTCCTGCCTCTCGTGCCTCAGCCCCGCGACTCGTTGGACCGGGGCGGCACCCCTATATGACAACCGCGGAGGGAGATAAAGTAATTTATTGCCTGTTGGTGAAAAACTTGGAAACATCGTTCCCGAACCACCCGCCGCGCGCCGCCGGCGCGGGACGGTGTGGCTTGGCCGAAAGCGAATCCTATGGACCGGAGGGTGGTGGTTGGCGGCGTGGCGCGAATGACGCCCCGGCGTGAATGCCGGCCGGGAACCAGGGGCGCGGGGAGGGAAGGGCGCGCGTCGGCGCGGATGGGGCGACGCGCGGCCGGGATGGCCCCGTGCGGCCGGGATGGCCCCGTGCGGGACGGCATCCAAGTTCGCGTTGGTTGAAGCCGGGATGCATCCGGCGGGCGCCTCCGTCCACCGCCGCGGCTCGTCGCGGCGACCCGGTATTGAGGTCCGGCGTGTCGGCCGCGGCGTCGCCCCCGCCGCTCGCGGCGCGGGAATCCGCGACGGATTCCGTGCGGCCGCGCCAGCGATTCCCGGAGGAGCGGCGGTGCGATTCCGCGCTGGCCGCCATCGTGCGCCGCGGTTCCGTATATGGCCGGGTGTCGGCGGAACCGATTCGTGGCGCGTCTTTCGGCCTCGAATGCGTTGCCGACCACCATCGACCGCGCCCGCCCATGCTCGCCGGACCAAACTCCGCGATTCCCGTTGGTGGCCGTCACGTCCGCATGCGGCCCCGCCTCGGTTCCGGGTTTCGGCATCGGGCGGGGATTCCGGCCGAGATCATGGCCCGCCGCCGTTTCGGGTCGGGGTGGGTCTGGGTCTGGGTCTGGGTCTGGGTCTGGGTCGTGGATCAGATTCTTGTCCCGCGTCGGCAAACCATGTGCGCCCGCCGTCGTCCCCCATTGGTTCACTCTCCGCCGTAGCGCGCGGACCCGCCGCGACTTCGAATCATGGCATAGGGCGGAGATTCCGCGTGGGCTGCTTGAAGTCAACGTTTTCCCGGGATTGGCGGGTCCAGTTCCGCATGGGGCGGACTTGTTCGCCGCACCCGCCCCACGCCGCGGCCCTTTTCAACCGAATCGTGGTATGAATCGCGGCTTCGGGCCCCGAAAGCGGCGCATCGGACGCGTTCCGTCCGTATACGGGCGGCGAACGTCGGTTGGGCGAAGGAGCGTCGCGACCCGGGTTTCGGAAATTGAGGCGGCCAACCGGAGAGACGCGGTGGATTCTCCCAGCCCGCGTGTGGCGGCGGGGAGTTGCGCCGGCTTGAGGCCGTCCGCCCCTGTTTTCGCCCCGCCCTCGCGGGGCGGCGGGTTTGGCGGCGCTGGCTGAGCGGTTGGACGCTCCATTCGCCCCGCCCGCGCGTGGCGGCGGCGGAATTCGGTGCGGTTGAACGTTCCCTCCGGGATCCCTCCGGGATTCGATGCGCCTTGCGGGGCACCGCAACTGACCCGCGGTGTCGGTGACCGGATTCCACCCGCGGTGCCTAGGGGGAGTCCGTCCCGGCGTCCCTCGTGGTGACGTCCCCTCCGGGGCGCGGAAGGTCTCGACAAATCCGTGGATTTGTCGCATATCGCGCCCATGGTCGAACTCTCCCGCATACGCAATTTCTCCATCGTCGCTCACATTGATCACGGCAAGTCGACCCTGGCCGACCGCTTGATCCAGCGCACCAACGCGGTGTCGGAACGGGAGATGAAGGAGCAGCTTCTCGACGCGATGGATATCGAACGGGAGCGCGGCATCACCATCAAGGCCAACACGGTCCGCCTTGAATACACCGCCGCGGATGGATTGGACTACGTTCTGAACCTGATCGACACACCCGGGCATGTGGACTTCGCCTACGAGGTTTCCCGCTCCATGCGCGCGGTGGAGGGATCGCTTCTGGTCGTTGATTCCACCCAGGGGGTCGAGGCCCAGACGCTCGCCAACGTCTATCAGGCGATCGAGGCGGATCATGAGATCGTGCCCGTTCTGAACAAGATCGATCTGCCCGCCTCCGACATCGATCGCGTGGCGGAGCAGATCGAGGAGGTCATCGGAATCGACGCTTCCGGCGCCATCCCCGTCTCCGCCAAGACGGGGGATGGCATCGCCGAGACACTGGAGGCGATCGTCACGCGGCTTCCCGCGCCGGTCGGCGATCGCGGGGCTCCGCTCAAGGCGATGCTCGTCGACTCTTGGTACGACGCCTATCTGGGGGTCGTCGTCCTCGTGCGCGTCATCGATGGAGCACTGAGGAAGGGTGACCGGATCAGGATGATGTCGAACGGATCCACCCACCACGTCGACCGGCTGGGCGTGTTCCGCCCCGTCATGCGGGATCATTCCGAACTTGGCCCCGGAGAAATCGGCTTCCTCACCGCCTCCATCAAACAGGTGCGCGACACCCGCGTGGGCGACACCATCACGCATGAGAAGGGAGGAGCGGAAACCCCGTTGCCGGGCTTCAATCCCTCCCGCCCGGTGGTGTTCTGCGGCATCTTCCCCGTCGATAACGGCGAATTCGAGAATCTGCGCGAGGCGATCGGGAAGCTCGCGCTCAACGACGCTTCGTTCACCTTCGAGATGGAGACTTCCGCCGCCTTGGGGTTCGGCTTCCGCTGCGGTTTCCTCGGGCTGCTTCATCTGGAGGTGGTCCGCGACAGGATCGAGCGGGAGTACGGCATCGAACTGATCACCACAGCACCCAGCGTGATCTACAATGTGCACATGCGCGGTGGCGGGATCCTGGAACTCCACAACCCCGCGGACATGCCCGATCCGACCAACATCGACCATATCGAGGAGCCGCGCATACGGGCGACCATCATGGTGCCCGACGAATACCTCGGAGATGTCCTCAAGCTTTGCCAGGACAGGCGCGGGATCCAGGAGGACCTGACATACGCCGGTTCCCGCGCCATGGTCGTCTACGACCTGCCGCTGAACGAGGTCGTGTTCGACTTCTACGACCGGCTGAAATCGGTGACCAAGGGCTACGCCAGCTTCGACTATCAGATGATCGGTCACCGGGAGGACCACCTCGTCAAGATGCAGATCCTCGTGAACGAGGAACCCGTCGACGCGCTCTCGACCATGGTGCACCGTGACCGGGCCGAGACGCGCGGGCGCGCCATGGTCGAGAAGCTCAAGGACTTGATTCCCCGCCACATGTTCAAGATCCCGATTCAGGCGGCGGTCGGCGGTCGGATCGTCGCCAGGGAGACCCTCGCCGCGCTGAGAAAGGACGTGACGGCCAAATGCTACGGAGGCGACGCGACGCGGAAGCGCAAGTTGCTGGACAAGCAGAAGGCGGGGAAAAAGAAGATGCGCCAGTTCGGAAAGGTGGACATTCCGCAGGCGGCGTTCATCGACGCCCTCAAGATGGACGGCTGAAGGGAGCGCCCGTAGCTCGTGATGGGGTCTCGGCCCGTTTCGCTTTTCCACCTTGTCGACGCGGGCCACACAAGCCGTCGCCTTCTCTTCGCTCCGATCATCTCGGATTCCCCCGGATTGATTGGACCGATTCCGTTGGCGAAGGACTTCCTGACCTCAAGCGGCCCCGCCGGGAGCGCGTCACTGTCCGGAAAATCCATCGAAGCCGGAGCCGGGCCGGTCCCGACCGCGCGGCGAGTCCTCCGGAGGGAGATGCCCGTCACGCCGCTCGGGAGGAAATGTGACGCAGAAGATGCCGGACATCTTCGGGTTCCGCGGGTTTCCTGTGGGCGAGGGCGTTCCGTATCCGCGTCATCGCCGCTAGGCGGTTCGCGTCCTTTTCGCTCAATTTGTCCGAAATTTGACGATTTAGCGCGCCGAATTCCAACTCGTCGACCGATGAGACGCCCAACCCCCTCGTAAAGTTGTTGACATAAAGAAGGTCTCGAAACCGTTGAACGAAACGTTGCCGTTCCACTTCGAGAAGTGGAAACAACGAGGTCAATTGGGCCCGCCAAATTCTCGCGCGCAACTCATCCGTGGCTCCATGCCTCATGAGCGCGAGTGGGCAGGAATCCACTTTTCCGACCTCCCCGGCCGGCGTCATGTCGGGATCCCGCGCGCGGCGGTCCAGCCAAGCCAACGGGTCAGAAAGGTCGTCCACACCCGCCCGCGCGAGATCCCTGGCCAGATCCAATCTCCTTCGGCAAACTTCCGTCGCGAGAGAGACAGCGAGATCCTCCCCGGCGCCTCCGCGATTTCCGAATAGATGTTCCTGGGCCCAAATGATGCGGTCTCCCCGGGTGAGGGAGTTTCTCCACGAGGGAAAGGTTTCGACTTCGGAAACTTTGATATCCCGGGGCAGGTCGGGCACCAAAATATGAAGACCGGACTCCCGGGGCATCCGCTGTTCCGCGAAGCGGGACAGGAAGGTTTCCCATCCCCGCCATGAATGAGCCGGAAGCGACGAGAACCGCACCAAAACGCATGTGCCGGTAAATATTTCGGCCATAAGCCCCTCGAGTTTGGGTTCCGCCGAAATCCTGCGGGCGATGATTCTGGTTGGCTTCCCGTCCAAACGGTCGAGGTCGTGGGGGGAGAGCCGGTCGGTCCCGCCGAAAATGGCGTCCTCCATGCGGCCTGGAGTCGCGGCGTCGGCGGAGACGAGGGCGATACCCTTGTCCATAAGCGCGGACGCGACCCGGTCCACCCAAGCCGAGAGGCCGGGAAGCGACCAGGCGCTATGCTCACCCTTCATGAATCAACAAATGCCCGAACGGCGTCACCGAGGGCAGATTGTCCGCGGAACCGTGATTCCGGATGAGATTCAATTCCTCGAGTTTGGAAATCCGGTCGGAGGAGGTTCCAAACTGCACCATCATGTCCTCCCTCGATGAGATCGCTTCCCTCATTTGGGAGAATTCCCGGAGAAACTCGAGATCCCCGACGTCGACTCCGATCTCTTCCGCCGTCACGGGATTGCTCCGAAGCCATTCGCGGAGACGTTTTTCGATTTGCGCCTCCGAGCGGGTCTCCACCTCCCTGAGGACCGGGAGAAGCATTCCAAGCCGGGCCGGGGCGCAACCGGAAGCGGTCATCACCGCCCTCCGGATTTTTTCATTGTCGAAAATCGGGGCCAGATTCTCAGATGCCAACC
Source organism: Hasllibacter sp. (assembly GCA_028281405.1). Lineage (GTDB taxonomy): Bacteria > Pseudomonadota > Alphaproteobacteria > Rhodobacterales > Rhodobacteraceae > JANQKA01. The sequence continues at coordinate 32,213 of JANQKA010000734.1, forward strand.
AATGCCTCAGCATCGCCTCTGACCAAGGCTTCGCGCGATATATTTTGATTCCGTCTGGTAGAATATCCGGCGTTCGTTCGAGACACCATACGGGAATGATCCGGCCATCATCGACGGGTTTCATCTTCGACAGGTCTTCGGCGTCTTTGGCGTTCCATTCTCCCTCCACCACGAGAACCGCCTTTTTGTCGCCGATGGCGTCGATTTCCCGGCGAAGAGAATTCCTATCCGAGGTGGTCAAGGTATTGGACGAATTCCTTATAATGTCCGCCGCGACCTGAATGCGCCTCCCCAGACCGGAACCGATGATGACCGGGTGGCCAATGACCAATCTTGTACCCGGTTTCGAGGCGTCGAACAGAAGTTTGATATCTCTGTCCGTAAGGGGAGCCCTTTCGTCCTTCAGGACCGGTCTCAGCAATGAATGAAATTCGCGGGGATTGTACGTCGGTTCCGACTCCCTCTCTCCAAGCAGGAGAAGAGAGGATTCGAGTTGTTCCCGCGTGCCGAGCATTTGCGCCACGAGAGCGCTGCGCAATCCGTACCGGTTTTCACCGAATTCGCTCAATACCCCCAAATCGACCATTTCCTTCAGGAGCTCCTCGATATCCAGCACGCCGGGGTGGTCGAGGGAGTGAGGCCAGAAGGGCCGCGCCAGATCAAGAAGTCGTTCCGGAGACTCGCCCTTGGAGAATACTTTTTCATCCCCGCTCGAGGCGTCCAGCCGGTGCAGGGCGAGGGATTTGGCGATGCATTCGTACCGGAGGTCAAGGTTCAACGTCAACTGAAATCTATCGCGGATCTGCTCGGCGGCCTTGCTCGCCGCTTCACCATCGAACATCGCTTTGTGCGACAAGGCCCATCGTGGCCCGTCGGGATCGGCCAATACGCGCCTTCCTATCGACTCAACGATTTGGCGGCAGAAAATCTGCACCAGCGAGGGATAATAATTCATCCGGGTGAGCAAGTCCAGCGCCAGCGTAGGATCGGCGTAGTCAAGTCCAGCCGCGCGCATGGGATCTGTGGCGAGCCGCCGAAGTGCGGATCGGTTTTCCTTGGTCTGGTTCATCGGTCCGATGCAGATTGGTTCGCCGAGATGGGGAAGGGGAGAATTCGGTGCTTGGGCCATCCGCCGAACGTTGTGAAGGCCCGCGAACACCGCCTTGAACCTCATCCTGGTGCGTCCCATGAGATCCTTCAGCAGCTGCAGATTGGGATACCCGTGTTCATGCTCGTTTTTCAGGAAATTGTCGGATTCGTCGAACATCGTCAGCAACCTTCGGGAAGGATCCACCCCGAGCCAGTCCTCGATCTCCCGGACGATGCCGTTGGGATCCTCGATTCTCGGTGGAATTTCGATATGTTCCCGGATATGGTGGAGCAAATCGCTCCATATCCGCTCCGAGGGAGTTCCGGCGCCTCCGACTGGCCGGATGTCGATGTAAATAGCGAGTTCTCCAATCAATGGCCGGTGACGATCGGATCGGATTTTGTTCAGCAGAGCGGATTTGCCCAATTGCCGTCCTCCGTAGATCAGGCATCCTCCGCCGTCGGTCGCCGCGATCCGCGCCACTTCGTCCTGACGGCCGAAGAACATTTCCGGCGGGATTTCACCAGCCCGAGTGACGTACGGCTGCACCCACCCGAACGGCAATGCGCACGCGAAAAGCGCGGGCAGGGGATCCCCCCCACGTGTGGCGAGATGTAGAAGAAGCGATTCGTCCACCACAAGCACTTTTCTCGCGTCTGAATGAGCTTTTTGCGCCAAGGCCCTGCGTTCCCTGACGCTCAATCTGCGAAGAATCATGACGATCCAAGGTTGGTCCGGCGCCTCGTTTGCGATTTCGCGTAGGATTCCCTGTGGCGGCAGGTCTCCCCGGACCACGGCACAGCGGTAATGTCCATCCGCTTCGCTTCCGAACGCTGGTGGAATGAACCAACCGTCGGGCTGAATCCAGTTGCATTTTATCGAGAACCCCCGCACTTTTCCTGGCACGAGCACGATATCGCCCGAAATGTTGACTTTAGTGAATCCGAGACCGCCGAGAACATCTCCGAACGCCCGACGGATCGGGTCGGGTCGGTTTTGCTTCATCGCGTTCTCCAGTCCCCTCCAATCGGAGAGAACTTGACGGGAGCGACCGCGCTCCGTTTTCTCGAGCCCGGAGAAATCGAGCGGCCCCGTCGCCCCACCCTCCTTCGCCGCCTGCACTATACGTCCATGGGTCAGGCCCTCCCCATTCGATTCCTCGATGCGCGTCACGAAATCAGGGAAAAAATCCGCGAACTCGTCGTGGGCGTCTCGTTCGGGCAACGAAACATCGCGCCCGGCCGATAATTCGGCGACGGCGTCTTCCACGGTAACCGGATCGAGCCTGTGCATTTCGTCGAGTATTCTTTTCGCGGATTCGCCGAGCGGCCCGCCTTTTTGGGTTAGAATTTCAAGCTGCCGCTTTTGCCTCCCCGTGATTTCATCGGTCAATTCGCTCCGCCTCTTCTCGAATTCCGACAGAACATCGTCGAGTTCGGGAAAATCCGGCGGGATGCCGGGCACTCTCGCCTCCGATGCGGCCGGAAGTGTGACGTCGCCGTTTCCGTCGGTCGCGGACAGCGCGACGGAAATCGCCGAAATCTGGGTCAAAATATCGTGGACTTCATCGCGGCTTTCAAAATTGAGGTAGGAAATTGTCGCGAAGGATTGCCGCAATCCCGCGACCTGATCGCGCGCTTTCTCCCGGGCCGAGTCGAGTGCCTCATCCAGCATTTGCTGATACTCTTCCATCTTTGACTCATTCGCGGTGCCATCTCGCTTCAATATTTCCAGAATTTCCCGCGAAGCGAGGATGGCATGTTCCTTTATTCGTTGACCAAACGCCTCGGAATAGTTCGCCGCGATGCATTCTTTGTTGGACAGCGATCGAAGCATCCGATTGTCCCGACGTGTCCGTTCCTCATCGAATGACTCGTCGGCACTCCCCGTCCAATCCTGGCATCCTCCGGGAAGGCGCAACAACGGTGTTTCGGACATGTCCTTGACCCTACGGAGAGAATACAACGCACCTTTTCCATCGAGCAAACCACGAATATCTTCAAGGCTATCGCGCAGCACCGCATTGGCCGCGGAGGCGAGCGTGCTGGTGGACGGCGCGCTCCCGGTGACCGGTTCGCCTGTGCTCACGCTCTCCGCCCCGTCCGCCGCCGCGTCCAATTCCCTGCGAATCTCGCCGACCGCCCGCAGCAGCGATTTATGATCTTTCGTGGTGGCGGCCCGCTCCTTATGGGCATTCCGCCAATCCCGGAGCAGGTCGCACGCCTCTTGCAGATTGCGGCAGAACCAACCAAGCGCCATTCCGTCAATGCGACTGTTCTTCGGACGTCCGCCTCTCAGCGCCGCCTCCTCGACGAACAGTTCCTGCGCGCCCCGGTCGTCGTCCCATTTTCCGATGAACTCTTCGACGATTCCCGCCGCCTCGGGGGTATCGGACATGGCCGCATTGAACGCCCTGCCGATTACTCCCGATGGCTCCAATTCCTCGTGAAAAATTTTGTAAGTTGGTTGGTGCGCCGTTTTTCGGAGGCGCGCGCGCTCTATCCAATTTTTCATCGCTTCGCGGACTTCCGTCAGACGTTCGTCGGTTTTCGCCCCGGCGAGGTCCGCCAGAATTTTCTCTGAAAATTCGATCTCGTAGCCCAGGTCCGAAAGTGTTTCCACCAACCGGGCGGTGTTTTCCGTAGCCGCTTCGCGCGGCAATTTTCGTAATTCGTTCCGCGCTCCGTAGGATGGCGCGAAGAGCGCGGGACGCAGCAACGCGGCGAGCGCGAGTCGACCGGCCGCGGCCCGATCACCCGCCTTTGAAAGGGAATCCATCATTTCCGCCATCACGGTGCTTCGCTGCCGCTCGCCCATATCGGCCATAGTACGCACGCCGCGAAGCATGAGCAGACCCCAAAGAACCGCCGCGGGTATCTCGGGCGTTTCTCCCCGGTCTTCCCGAAGCCGGGCGAGGTGCCAAGCGAATACAATTTCGCCTTCCCGGAGGAAGCGGGAGAGCGCCTTGGACAGGATTTTCGCGCGCGCTCCAGGTTTGACGCCCGAATCTTGATCGTTGAGCCCGGTCTTTGGGGTGGCGACTTTTGCGCCGGATTTAATTTCCGTTTGCCCGCGCGTTGGCCGCGCACCTTGGCTTGGCACCCGAGTTTTCGATGTCGGAACCGAATCCTCTTGCTGTTTCTTGTCGGACGGATCCCGTTTCGTCCCGCGTTGGTTGGCATCGAAGCTTTCTTTTCCGGAGGAAATTCCGAGCGCTGGCCGCTCCTTGGAATCGGGTGGAGGAGCAACCGCAACTGTTTTGTCATTCGGTGACGGTGGCTCTTCAATTGCGTCCCCCGCCCCCGTGCGTCCTTGTTTCCGAATTCCGCGCTTGGGCTGGGACGGAGCCTCGTCCGTGGCTCTCACGGCTGGGGAATCCCGCTCTGGAGCGGCTTCGCTTGTTGGTTCAACTTCGATTTTTTCTTTGTCCGTTTCCGTTTTGATTTCTTCCGGCTTCGAGCGGTGCGCGCTCGCGTCGACGGGAAGCGACCGCTCGAGTTCTTCCCGGGCGGCCTGGGCACGGACCGAGAGGCTTTCGCGGCGCCCGAAGGCCTCTTTCTGCAATGGCACCAACCGCAGTTGAGTTTCGAAGTCGCCGCTGTCGACCGCCATTCTCGCCTCGTCCTTCAGCGACTCGACCTCGGAATCCGCCTTATCGGCCGCGGCTCTGGCGGACTCGAGCTCGGACAGTAGGGCATCGATATCTTCCAGATGCCCGGTGCCGGGTTCATCGGGAAGGAGGCTTAGCAGACCCGCGTCGATTTCCGAAATGCGTTTCGCGATGTCAGATCTGCGCTTGGCGAGATTTGCGCGCTCTCGTTGTTCGGCTTTTCCGCACTCGTCGACGAGCCGTTTCGCCAGATCGAGAATTTCTTGCGCCGATTCCGCTTTCGGCGTGATTAGGGATCGCGCCTTTTCGGCGATTGAGTGTGAAATGGAGGCCCAATCCTCCAGTCCAGCGCGTTCGTCGTCGACGGCATGGTTGGATACCGTCGTGGTGTCCTTGGATTCCGATTCATCGTTGAGCATCGTAAGGAAATCCAGTAGAAACGCTTCGAACGAAAAGGGAGAAACCTGTCCAGAGTAATAATCCAGCCGCTCGAAGAATTTAATCCGGTTTTCGAATGGATCTTCCCCGATATACGAGGCGATATGGTCCAACGCCCGATGGTGGAACGTATTTTTTTGTTTTCTCTCGGGTATCCGTCGATCGAATTCACGCAGTTCCTCGATTCCGTCTCCGGACATCATTATGGATAGCGCGGAATAGAATTGGCCATCGTCCCGCAGGTTGTCGCGGTCGATGAACCTTTCAAAGAGATCGGCGTTTTCCCGTCGGTGGCTGGGAACGATGCGAAAGCCCTTCTTGATCTCGCGGACGTAGGCGGCCGCCTTTGGTGCCGTGATGGTCTCCTGATTCATTTCCTCGGTCCTCTTCGTCGTCGTGGCGAGGCCGCGCCTAGTTGCCCGGACAGCCCCTCCGGTGGTGGTGGTCGGCATATGCGAGGCTGAGGACGAGCGCAAGCGCCCGAAAAAATTCCCACCTCCGCGGCGCGCGCCGCTGTCGCCCCTTACGACAGGGGCGGTGGGGCGGGCAAGGAAAAATTTGTCGGCCTCCGAACTCGTCGGCGGGTCTGGGCAAGGTTTGCTAGGGACCGGTCCTCCCGTGGTGGATTCTCGGTCGCGGTCCAGTGAGACGATGGCGAGTCCGGCGAACACCAGAGCGGCTCCGAGGAGCGTGGCCGGCGTCACGGTCTCGCCCACGACCGCCACTGCGAGGATCCATGCGGTCAGCGGTTCCGCGAGCGCCAGCGTCACGCCCGTCGCCACGGTCACCCGGCCGAGGCCCCAAGTGTAGAGGGCGTAGGAAACTCCCGTCGCCCCGACGCCCAGAAAGGCGAGCGCGAGCAGCGCGCCCGGGTCGAAGACCCATCCAAGCGGAACGATCGCCAGCACGGGCAGGGCGAGGATGGCCGCTGCGGAGAATGTTCCCGAGGCGATGGCGACGGGTTCCGCTCGCCCGACCATGCGTCCCGTTAGGATGGAGTAGGTGGCGTAGGAGGCGCCGGCCAGCGCCGCGAGGGCGATTCCGAGAACGCCACCCTCCGCCTTCGCGCCGGACAGGGCGAGAAGCGCGGCTCCCGATATGGCCGCGAACTGGGCGGCGGCGCGGGTCGGAGTCGGAGGGCGTCCCCTCGCGAAGTCGAAAAGACCAACCCAAACGGGCGCGCTGCCGATGGCGATGGCTGTGCCGATGCCCACGCCCGCCAGCGTGACGGCGCTGAAGAAGAGCAGGTTGTAAGCGGCGATCGCGATCCCGGCGCAAATCATCGGCCGCCACGGCAGGCCGCGGAAGGATGTGCGCCGCAGGCGCGCCAAGGCGAGGAGGGAGAGAGCGCCGACGCCGAGACGGACCGCGGCGACGACCAAGGGCTCCCGCGCTTCGGGCAGCAGGGCTTGGGTGGTTCCGGTGGACCCCCACAGCGTCGCCGCGGCGATCACGGCGAGAACGCCGGCGAATCGTTTCTCCGATGCCATGCGGAGGCTTTCGCAGAGAGCGTTGTCCCGCGCAAGTTCCACCTGAGCGAATCGCCCGGGATGCTCGCATCGCCGCCGGGTGTGGCTTAGATGGGCTTCATGCCGACCAAAACTCCGGTGATCTGGTGGGTCCGGCGCGACATGCGCTTGGCCGACAATCCCTGCCTCGCCGCCCTTGTCGAGACGGGACGGCCGGTGATTCCCGTGTTTCTGCTCGACGAAGTTCTGGAAAGCCACGGAGCGGCGCCCAAATGGCGCATGGGGTTGGCGGCGGAGTGTTTCGCGGAGCGGCTTGCCGGGAAGGGATCGCGGTTGATCTTCCGGAGGGGCGGGGCGTCCCGCGAACTGGGCCGCCTCGCGGAGGAAACGGGAGCGGGGGCCGTTTGGTGGACGCGGGCGTACGACGCCGAAGCGCGGTCGAGGGACCGGGCGGTTTACGAGGGACTCAAGGATCGGGTGGACGTCCGCGCGGTGGACGGGCACCTCTTGATGGAGCCATGGTCGGTGAGGACCGGGTCGGGTGGTCCCTACAAGGTCTACACGCCTTTCTGGCGCGCCGTGAAGGACCGCGGTCCGGGGGGCGGGTGGCCGCGCGTGTCGAAAATCCCCGCGCCGGGCCGATGGCCGGAGAGCGAAAATATTGCCGACTGGAACCTCGGAAGGGAGATGCGCCGCGGGGCGGCCGTGGTGCGGGAGCATGTCCGGGTGGGCGAGGCCGAGGCGCTGAAGCGGCTCCGCGTGTTCGCGCGCGACCGGTTGTCGCACTACGGGGACGCGCGCGACGATTTGGCGCGGCCCGGCACCTCGGAACTGAGCGAACACCTGACCTATGGAGAAATAGGGCCGCGCACATGCTGGGACGTCGGCGAGCGTGGGATGCGGGAGGGCGCCCCGGGGGCGGAGGCCTTTCTGAAGGAGCTTGTCTGGCGCGAGTTCGCCCATCATCTGATGTGGCATTTTCCGGACATGGCGGAGGCGAACTGGCGATCCGAATGGGACGCCTTTCCTTGGAAAACCGACGAGCGGTCGAGGGAGGTCCGGCGTTGGAAGGAGGGTCGCACGGGGGTCGAGATCGTCGATGCGGCGCAGCGCGAGATGTATGTCACGGGGACGATGCACAATCGCGCGCGGATGATCACCGCCTCCTACCTGACGAAGCACTGCCTCGTGGATTGGCGGGTGGGACGCGCGTGGTTCGAGGATTGCCTGATCGACTGGGATCCCGCGTCGAACGCCTTGGGCTGGCAATGGGTCGCGGGATCCGGACCGGACGCCGCGCCCTACTTCCGCGTGTTCAATCCCGAATCCCAGGCGGAGAAATTCGACGTGGATCGTCGTTACCGCGACCGATGGCTCGCCGAGGGACGGAGGCGTCCATCCCGTGACGCGCTCAGCTATTTCGACGCGATTCCGGAAAGATGGTCCATGGCCCCGGGCGACGTCTACCCCGACCCGGTGGTTGGAGTGAAGGAGGGGAGGGAGGCCGCTCTCCGGGCGTACCGGGATTTCAAGTCGTAAGCGGAAATTCCTGTTTGGTGGAGGTGGCCCCGCGGCGCGGCCGTCCTTCGAAGGAACCGTTGCAACATCCAAGCGACGGCCCGGTCTGGAATTGTTGGCGCGGAAACCATCGGAGAGGTCCGTGAACAGGAGTGTCCCTGGCCCCGGCCGGGTAAGCTTTCCACGGGATGGAATTTCCGCATCTTGGCCCGGAGGCGGTTTACATCGTGCTTGGCGACGCGGCGGCCGGAACCTCCGCATGGCGGGACGAAGCGGCGGTCGAAGCGCTCGATTCCCTGACCTCGAATCCCCCTCGGATTGGTTGAATCGAACGTCGACGGGCCCTAGAGCGGGGAGGCACGAAAGGGAGGCGCCCGATGCGGGTCAGGAAGGATCTCGCCGACGCGGTCGGCAACACCCCTCTCATCCGACTCAACGCGGTCAGCGAAGCAACCGGATGCGAAATCCTCGGCAAAGCCGAGTTCTTGAATCCCGGTCAGTCGGTGAAGGACCGCGCCGCGCTCTTCATCATCCGCGACGCGGTGGCGCGCGGAACCCTGCGGCCGGGAGGGGTGATCGTGGAAGGAACGGCCGGGAACACGGGCATCGGGTTGGCGTTGGTCGGAGCCTCGATGGGATTCAGGACGGTGATCGTGATCCCCGAGACCCAAAGCCGGGAAAAAATGGACATGATCCGCCTGGCGGGCGCGGAACTCGTGCGGGTGCCCGCGGTGCCCTACTCCAACCCAAACAACTACGTGCGCTATTCGGGGCGGTTGGCCGAACTGCTCGCCCGCACGGAACCCAACGGCGCCATCTGGGCCAATCAGTTCGACAACGTCGCGAATCGCCAAGCGCACATCGACACGACCGGGCCGGAGATTTGGGAGCAGACCGGGGGCGGGGTGACGGGATTCACCTGCGCGGTCGGGTCCGGCGGGACGCTGGCGGGGGTGGCCGCGGCGCTCCAGCCCAAGGAGGTGAAGGTGGCGTTGTCGGACCCCGAAGGGTCCGGCCTTTACAAAATCTACACCGGCCGGGAGGCCGGCGGTGATTCGATCACCGAGGGAATCGGGCAGGGGCGGATCACCGCCAATCTGGAGGGATTCGCGCCCGACGCCTGCTACAGGATTCCCGACGCCGAGGCGTTGCCGATCGTCTTCGACCTGCTGGCCGAGGAGGGGCTTTGCCTCGGCGGATCTTCCGGAATCAACGTGGCCGGCGCGGCGCGCATGGCGCGGGAAATGGGTCCCGGGAACACCATCGTCACGGTGCTCTGCGACTACGGCACGCGGTATCAGTCCAAACTATTCAACCCGGAGTTCCTGAAGAAGAAACAGCTTCCGGTTCCCGCTTGGCTTGAGGCCGAACCGGGATCGGCGCCAACGGTGTTCGAGGATGTCTAATTCGATCCGACGGCGTAGTTATCCGATCCACGGGAGCGTATCCGATCGGGCCGGCGTGGGATTCTTCGCCGGCGTCACATATTGGCGGGCGCGGCGGCTTCGCCTGGACGAAGGGCGCCCCGCGGGCGGAGGGGAAACTTCGAGGTTCCCGACCGTCCCGATGGCGGGGACGGAGTTCTCCCCCGGTCGGCTGAAAATCCCCGCCCCGCCGGCCGACGGAGCCGCGCGCTTGCAATTCCGCCGCGGGAGCCGGCATAACGGAGCGGGGCGCGTTCGTGGAGGCCGCCGTCGCGGGTGGCTGACCTCCTCCTCCGGAGGCTCCGTTCGTTCGCCGGTCCCTTGGCGGATGATGGAGACGGGATCCCGGCGCCCCGCGATGGAACATGTCAAGCCCCGGAGCGGAAAGGCCGGAATATGACCGAGCTTTTATACCAGACGGATTCCTACCTGCGCGAGGCGCGGGGAACCGTGGCCGCGATTTCGCCGGAAGGCGGCATCGTGCTGGACCGCGTGGTGTTCTACCCGACGGGAGGTGGGCAACCCGGTGATTCGGGTGAACTTCGATGGAACGGGAGCGCGGTGTCCGTCGCGACCGCCGCGACCATCGGGGATGGCGCGGTGGCGCTGGTGCCGGCCGAGCCCGGCGTTTTGCCGGAGATCGGCGCCGAGGTCGTCCAGCGCGTGGATTGGGAGCGCCGATATCTCCACATGCGCATGCACACCGCCTTGCACCTGCTTTCGGTCGTGATTCCGCTGCCCGTGACGGGCGGTTCCGTGGGGATGGGAAAGGGGCGGTTGGACTTCGACATGGCGGAACCCCCGCGGGGGGCGGAGGAGATCGAGGCGAGGCTCGTCGAACTCGTGGATTCGGATCTGCCGGTTTCCGAAGAGTGGATCACGGACGAGGAACTTCAGGCGAATCCCGGCCTCGTGAAAACGATGAGCGCGCGTCCGCCGACCGGAAGGGGCCGCGTGCGGTTGATCCGGATCGGAAAGGACGGCGCGACCGTGGATCTTCAACCCTGCGGAGGAACGCATGTGGCGCGGACCGGTGAAGTCGGGGGGGTGAGCGTGGCGAAGATCGAGAAAAAGGGTCGCCGCAACCGGAGGGTTGTCCTGCGCCTCGACGCCGGTGAGGCCGCCGGTGGTTGATTCGCTTCGGGCGCGCGCTCGGATGCGAAGCCGCTTGATGGAAGTTCCACCGCATCGGGATCAAATCGGATCATCGGACCCGGCGGCGCGCGATTGATCGGTGCGCGGGCCCTTGGCCCGCGGCGGCGGCGGCGCCTCCACTCCGCGAAAGGCCGCCGCACCGCGATTCCGCTCCGCCGGGAGTTCGAGGCCGGAAGGTCCGAATCACGTCCGCCGGAACGCGCGTCGGGCAAAGCGGCCCGGGAGGCGGGGCCGGTGGATTCGGGGCGTGCCGCCGCGGAGGTCGACTCTCGCGGCGGATAAGGGACGACCGTGACCACAATACAAACGCGCGTCGGGACGTTCCCGTCGCTCGGGGTCCATGAAAGCTGCGGAGTCGTTCGGAGACGGTCTTGGCGGCCCGCCATTGCCGACGGCACGGGTTCCGGGGCGGCGCGCCATGGGTTGCCGGGGTCGATCCGGGAAGTCGCGGCTTTCCGCCGCGAATCGCCCGGAGCCGCGTCCCGTTCAATGTCGCGGGGCGGACATGACCCCGGTCGCCGACCCTTCCCGCTAGGTGGCCGGGGAGGTGGCGACGGCCAAATCCGCTTCGCCCGCCCCGCCCCGCGAATCGCGGAGGGGGCCCGCTCGGCCGGTTGGGCGCCGCGGGCGGCGCCCAAGCAACAACGCGCGCCGCGGGGTGCGGGCGGGAGACTTCATTCAAATCCGCCAAGCCACGACGGCGCCGGGCGCCGCCGCGAATCACCGAGGACCGCCTCGCCCGCCACCCGGAGCGACGCCGGGGCGGGCCCGTCCGCGATTCCCCCGCCGAACGGGGGCGGCATCCGGGGTCGGGCGCCCGCTCGACCGCAAGCGTCGGGGCGGCGACCCGTCCCGCCCGCCGCGGATGGTCCCCGGATCACCCGCTTGCCGCGTCGGCCGTGGAACGGGCAACCAGACCGAAATCCGAATCGCGACGAAGTTCTCCGCGCCGGGCTTGACCCGTCCGCCGAACTTTCGCTAAAGTCCACCTCGGAGAGGTGGCCGAGTGGTCGAAGGCGCACGCCTGGAAAGTGTGTAGGCGGGCAACCGTCTCGAGGGTTCGAATCCCTTCCTCTCCGCCAGCACATGGGAACCGCCGCGCCGCGGTGGACGCTCGTTGGAGTGATGCCCAACTCTCCGCACACCTTGTTCCCGGCACGGGTTTCCGGCGTCGGGCGCCAAAGGTCGGTACCGTGAGCGGTTCCGGGAAGTGGCCGGGCCAGGGCCCGATGACATCCGATTCCGCCGATCCGGTCCCGGAATTCGTGATTTCAGTGATTCCCGGACTCGCCGACCCCCGACTCAAGTTGCGAAATGGAGTGAACGCGAAGCGGGACGCGAACAGCGACCGCGTCCGGAAGATGACGCGGAAGCGCCCGCCCGCGAGAATGGCGGCGGCGGTCGGACGGCCGGGACGACCGGCGGTTCCCGGGGGTGCCGAACCGAACGCGAGCCGGCGTCCAGAGGCGGGATCTTCCCGGAATTCCGGAAAGCCCCGCGACCTCCCGCGGCCCGCCGTGAATTCCCGGAATCCGCCTCGTCGGCGACCACCGGTCCTTCATGGCCGCGAATATCCCTTGCCGCTCCCGAATACCACGTCGCGTTCATTGACTTCGGAAATTTCCGACCGCGGCGCTCGATTGGTGTCCTCCGCCGATTCGAAGGCGGCGTTTCGCCGCCGGCGGAGGCGGAAGCCTGGCCGGCGGCGGCACGCGCGCCGCGCCATCTTCCCGACCGGGGCGGGGATTTCGCCCGTGACATTCGTCTCAATCCCGTGAATCCGGCAACTCCCGGGGCTTGTCCCTCCGTCGGGCCGATATCCAGACGGGGACGGTGGGGCGGCGCCCATGGCACGGCTTGAATTCCACGTCCGCGCTCTCCCCGCGCGGCGCATCGTGGCGGCCTGCGCGGGAATTCGCGTGGTCGGCGCGTTCGGGCCGCATGACCAGGGGGCCGGACCGGTCACGGCGATCATCCGCGGCCCGGGTTCCGCGCCGGGCATCCGGTTCACAACATGACCACCGGCATCCCTTGCGCGCCTGTCCACGCCGACCGGGTCGGGCGGCGGGGCGCCCGCTTCCCGGCTTTCTCCGCGTCGGCGGTCCAGGACCGCTTCCGGTCGCGACGATCCTCCGGCGCGCGGGCGAATCACTCCCGCGGGAGATTCACGCAATTTTCGCTCGTCCGCGCCCTCCGCATCGAAATTCGCTGAATTAAAATCGGATGTAAGCGGATTTCTCTTGATTTTAAGGAATATAAAATTTGATTTATGGTTTAAATTTGATACCATGTGTGTTCAGAGTGATTCGCGGGAGGTCCGCCGGTGAGGATGTTCCGGCGCCCCGCGCGACAGCGAGTAACGATGGAGTACGAGATGCGTGACGATTTTCTTCCCTTCCCCATCCGGGGTTCCAAGGTTGGCGGCGCCTTCGGGCGCGTTCCCTCCGGCATGATCGCCGGATCCGCGGCGGCCCTCGGGGCGCTCGCCGGATGCGGCGGCGATGACGTCGGCGGAGGCGCCGTCGGAGTCGGAGTTCTCAACGAAACGGGCGACATGCTCTTGGGAGGCGACGGGAACGACAGGATCACCAACCGCGGGGAAGTCGGCGCCATCGAAGCGGGCGGCGGGGACGACACGATCTTCGGCGCCGCGGTCGCCGAAGCGATCAGGGCCGGCGCGGGCAACGACGTGATCGACGGGGGCGCGGGCGACGACACGATCGACGGCGGCGTGGGCGACGACATGATCATCGGCGGCGTGGGCGACGACAGGATGAACGGCGGGGAGGGCGGCGCGGATTCCGGAGGTTTCGACACCGCGGTCTACGAGGACGCGTGGACGGGGTACCGCCTCGGCGGCGAACGGGCCTCCGGAGAGTGGGCGGTGTTCACGGTCCTGGACATGGACGCCGGAGACGGAATGGTGGACGAGGGCGAGGACGAATTGACCGGTTTCGAGGCGATCCGGTTCGGACGGGTCACCCTCGAGGTCGTGGAAACCGGCACCGACGCCGGCGATATCCTCATCGGTTCCGAGCGGGCGGCCGACGGGTCGGCGGAAGCCGCCTTCGACGGCGGCGCGGGCGACGACATGATATTCGGCTTCGGCGGCGGGGACACGATCGCGGGAGGGGAAGGCGGCGACGTCATCGCCGGCGGCGCGGGAGACGACACGCTTTATGGCCACTCCGCGGAAAGCAACGGCGGGGAGGCGGAGGGCGTCATCGACACGGCGGCCTTCGGAGGCGCCCCGTCCGGCTTTCGGATCACGGCGGAACTGGGCGATTTCGGCCACCGGGGGATGATAAGCGACGTAGTCCAACTCACCGTGATGGATATCGACACGGAGGGGGACGCGGTCGACGAGGGCACGGATACCCTGATCGGCTTCGAGGCCCTTCGGTTCGACGAAGCGTCGTCGTCGACGACGCTATTGGTTACCCGGACCGCCTCGGACGACGGGGAGGTCCTGCTTGGGACGGAAGGCCCGGACGGGACACTTGACGGCATGGGGGGCGACGACCTGTTGTTCGGGTTCGAAGGCGACGACACGATCTTGGGCGGCGCGGGAAGCGACATCATCTCCGGCGGGGCCGGCGCGGACACGGTCACCGGCGGCCCGGGCGACGACAGACTCTTCGGCCACGCGGAGGACGGCGACGGCGACGGAGCGGGCGTCGTGGACACGGCCGTTTATGTGGACGCGCGCGCCGGATATCTCATTTCCGCCGTTCCGGCCGGCGCCAACGGGGCGGTTCTCGCCGTCCGGGACGCCGACACCACCGCCGGGGACGAAGGCGTGGACACCCTGACGGGCTTCGAGGCGCTCCGCTTCGGTGACGGGACATTCCGGGTGGCCGGATCGGGTTCCAACGGCGGAGATATCCTCCTGGGCACGGATGGAAACGACTCGGCGGAAACCACCCTCCACGGCATGGACGGCCGCGACACGATTTTCGGATTCGCGGGGGATGACATCATCAGCGGCGGCGATGGAGACGACATCCTCGACGGTGGGGCGGGCGACGACATCCTCGACGGAGGGGATCACGACACCGCGGACACGGCGGTTTATCATGGACGATACAACGGCGGCATAGGATCCGATTACGTTTTCCAGACAATAAGGATCCACGAGAACGGGGTCGCCGTGGACTTGCTGACCGTGACGGACATCGGCGCGGACGGCCGCTCCGGGGACGGGGTCGACGAGGGGCGGGACATTCTGCGCGGCGTCGAATTTCTGAATTTCGCCGACCAGAGGGGCGTCGCCACGTCCACCGTGTCGACGACGCTGGCCGACATCGTCGGGGATGGATTGGACAACACGCTCGAGGGCGACATCGAGGACCAAAGGATTTCGGGAGGAGGAGGCGCCGACCGAATCTTCGGCGGAGGCGGAAACGACAGGGTGGACGGCGGCGCGGACGACGACACGTTCGTGTTCGTCGGCGAAAGACAGTTCCACACGGTCACGCTCGCTTCGGATGGCGCGGGGGCGGATTCGATAGTCGTGAGCGACGGAATCGGAGGCGCGGCGGTCATGAGGAACATCGAATCGGTCGAGTTCGCCGACGCGACGCTGGAGGTGTCGGGCACGGGAGATGGTTCGGACGCCAACGACATCGTGTTCGGCGCGGTGGAGAACGACACGGTTTCGGGAGGCCTTGGCGGCGACGTGATTTTCGGCTTTCACGGAGTGGACGCCATCGAAGGCGGGGAGGGCGACGACGTGATCGATGGCGGCGCCGGAAACGACACCGCGGTTTACGCGGGCGCCATCCGCGACTTCCAAATCACCCGGGAAAACGTTGCGCTCGTGGTGCGGGACGCGAGGGCCGCCGATGGGGTGGACGAGGGACGCGACACCTTGACGAATGTGGAAATCCTCCGGTTTGGAAACGTGGAAGTGGCGGTGTCGGACATCCACTTCGCGACGGGGAACTCCGGACAGGTGGTCGGCCACGCCACCCGGAGCGGCGTTTTCCATGGCGAGGGCGGCGGCTATACATTCGTGAGCTTCGGGGCAAGCGACCGATTCCAATTTCTCACCGGGATGGACAGCACGTCTTCGAGCAAAACCACGATCCTGGGGTTCGACGGGAGCGGTGGGGACAGAATCGCGTTGGCGGATATCGACGCCCTGCGCGGCCTCGGCGCGGAAATGATGACGGATGACGAGGGGACGTTCACCCGGCTCGGTCACGACGAGTCGGATTTCGAATTGGATATCCGCGGCCATCACGCCGACATCCTCGATCACATAAACTACATCGGCGGCAAGACCATCGGAGTGACGGGCGCGTTTCAGGACACCTTGCCGCTGACGAACGGTTCCGGACGTGGCCTCCCGGACTTGACGTCGTGGTTCGACCACGCCGAACAGGGCGAAACGCTGTCCTTTGGCGCGACGGTGGACGGAACGGACCTGAACGCCGCCGGGATCGGACTGACTTTGTCGGCGGACGGCGTGCTCACGGGTGTTTATTCGGGTACTTCCAACGCCAAGGTCCGGGTGACCGTCACGCAGGTGAATGGTGAACGCGCGAATGCGGAATTCACCATCGCGGCTCTGACGGGCGACCTCGACGGCACCGCGGACGGCGAGACCCTCGTGGACTCCACGACGCTCGGGAGGGTCGTCAACGGGTTGGGTGGCGACGACGTGATCCATGGCGGGGAGGGTGATGACGCTCTCCATGGCGGAAGCGCCACGGTCGGCGTCGCGATCGGAACGGACAACGACATCGCCGTCTATGACGGCGCGCTCGACGGCTACCGAGTTTGGGCGGAATGGGTCACCATTGGTGGCGTTGAAACCCCTCGGTTCACCGTGCGCGACATACGTGGCGAGGGCGCGGATGACGAAGGCGAAGACACGGCGGTCGGCTTCGAGGTGTTCCGGTTCGGCGATGGCGACAGAAGGGTGGTCAACGCCGACAATGCCACCGAGGCCAACGATATCGTCTTCGGCACGGACGCGGGCGGGACCGTTGACGGAAATGGGGGAGCCGACCTGATCTTCGGTTTCGGAGGCGTGGACATCCTGAACGGTGGCGCCGGCGGGGACATGATGATGGGGGGCGGAGGAGGCGACACCCTGGACGGAGGCGCCGGCAGGGATATCGCGGTGTACCGCGGTGCGCGGATTGATTACACGGTCACGGAACTCCGGTTGGCCGACGGCGGCATCAGGCACGAGGTTCGGGACGACAACCCGGTTGGACGCGAAGGTGACGGCACCGATATTTTGATGAATGTCGAGGCGTTGCGGTTCCTTGGCGACGACCCCGCCTCCTCGGGCGGGGACACGGTGGACATTTCCCCGGAATGGGTGATCGAGATCAGGGGATCTTCCGGTCCCGACGTCATTGAAGTCGGCGACGGTCCACAGACCATCGCCGGAGGCGGGGGGGCGGACACGATCAGCGGGGGGCCCGGAGCGGACACGATCGCGGGAGGCGAGGGCGACGACGTGATCCATGGTCATCGCGCGGATGATCATGTCGAGACGGCAAATGAAATCGACACCGCCGTGTTCGCGGGTTCCGCGGCAAGTTACAGCGTCACCGCCGTGATCGGAAACTCCCCTCCCGGGATGAACGGGATCGTGACTTTCACGGTCCGGGATATCGACGCGGATGGCAACGGCGGCGACGACGGAATGGACACCGTGGACGGATTCGAGGCGTTCCGGTTTGGAAGCGATACGTTCGCGGTGGTGCGGGCGGACAGGGCCGGCGGCAACGGCGTGAATGAGATCGTCATCGGGTCGATGGGGGCGGACGTGGGGGGAACGGCGATCGACGGCGGCTTGGGTGACGACCTTATCTTCGGGTTCGGCGGGGGAGACGCGATCGACGGCGGCGAAGGCGAAGACACGATCATGGGCGGCGATGGAGACGACGTCATCGAGGGAGGAATCGGAGGATTGGACACCGCCGTGTTCCGAGGCGACCGGGACGAATACAAGATCACGGCGGTTCTGCGGACCAACGGGGAATCCACCCAATACAGGGTTGATGATGAAATGCCAAATGAGCATGAAGACGATGGCGAGGACATTTTGACAGGAATCGAGAATCTTCGGTTCATCGGGGACGCCCTCCTGACACCGACCGTAGTGGCCGCGGCGTTGGACTCGGCGAATGTCATTTTGGGGAGTTCCGGACGGGATGACATCACAGGCGGCGATGAAGATCAGGAAATCGAGGGCGGTGCGGACAATGACACGATCGCCGGTGGCGGAGGCAACGACACGATCACGGGAGGTGATGGAGACGACGTGATCGAGGGCGGACACGGGGCGATGGACACCGCGGTGTTCCGAGGCGAACGGAGGGACTACGAGATCACGGCGAACCTGCGTCCCAATGGCGGCGCCACCCAATACACGGTCGATGATGAGATGCCAATTGAGCACGGCGACGATGGCGAGGACACCTTGACCGGCATCGAGATTCTCCGGTTCATTGGGACGTCCCCCGGACGGCCGGACGATTTGATGGTTGACATTTCCATGGCTGATGTCATCAATGGATCATCTGATGGGGAAACCATCAACGGCGGCAATGGTTCTCAGGAGATCACCGGCGGCGGAGGGAGGGATATCATCGACGGTGGCCTCGGGGCGGATGTCGCGGTGTTCGCCGGACCTTTGTCCGGTTATAAAGTCTACACTTCTGAAATCTTTTCGGATTACTCTGGAATAACAGTGGAAGACACGTCTCCGAGCAGTTATGGATCCGATGGGATCGATATTCTGAACGGCATTGAGAAAATCCGATTCGGATCGGAAACGAACGCGCCGAAAACATTCACGGTTGGAAAAAATTCCGCGTCGATGAATGAACATGAATTACTCTTGGGCATCGATGGAAATCAGACCATGCAAGGCTTGGGAGGTGACGACATCATATTCGGATTCGGTGGTCGGGACGAGATTTTCGGTGGCACGGGAAACGATTTATTGTATGGTGGAGCGGGGAACGATAAAATCTATGGGAACGCCGGAAACGATATAATTCATGGCGGGACGGGAACGGACACCATTTATCCGGGTGGCGGAACAGACCTCATCACGGTTGATACCACATCGGGGAGTCTCGATAATATTATATTTGTAAATTCCATTGAGAGATTCTCCTTTTACAGGGATGGCAGGGATAAAATCGGAATTGAAGACCTAGCGTCCTCTGGATCCGTGAATCATGAGGGGCGAAACACGATTGAGGCCAAATTTTTTCCCGCGACATCGAAATCGGCCTTGGCATTTTTGAACTTTGGCGGGTCCCCGAGTTATTCGACCAAAAATATTCACCATGAAACGACCCTCTCCGGGAATCGAACATATTCAAATCAAAGCGATATCATCAGAATCGATTCTTACAGTGGTAGTCTCAGCATCAATACGGGCTTGGGCCTCGATACAATTTTGCTCGCGTCCAAGGCACAGAGTGGAACGCAGCAATTCGGCCGTCCTGGGACACTCAGTCTTCCCGACTTTGAGCGGGGTGATGATAAAATAGCGTTTGACCCCGATTGGGGGACGGTGTCTTCCAGCTCCGGCGGTTCCGGTGTGAATTATTCACGGCTGAATGGAGGTGTGTACTTCACCAAACAGAACGAATTTACGATATTTATTCCGGGTGTTCCGGATCAATACCCCATTGGGGACTTGTACTATGTGATCGGGGAAACCTCCGCGCCATCGGGTTTCCTTCGCCCGGATAGAAAAAAGGAAGTCGTGGCGTCGGGTATCGATGAGGATGGAATTGGAGGGAATGTGGGTGACGGCTCCTTTGTGGAATCAAAAGTTGTGAATTTTCATGCGGACGGCGACTGGGATGACATGTCCGGAAATTTTGATATTGGTTCATCTCCGGCGATGGACGATTTCGCCCCGAAGGAATTCGAAGCGCGGATTGACGGTGGAGGTGTTTTCTCTGTTTGCGAGGATTATCTTTGTATCACGATGATTTGATTGCGGCAAACGCGTGTGCCCGATTCGCTCATTTCTCCGCACCGGAATTTCCATTTCCGGTCTCGCCACAACCGGCTTCATCCGGCATGCATGTTCCGCCGATGTCACATTCCTCGCCGGGAAGCCGGAGATCCAACTTCGCCGGTGTCGGTGGGTGATCATGTCACGGGTTGCGTTCATTCGGACCTCAGAATTTGCTGGTTGAATTGGATGTCGGCGCGTCCGTTATTCATCAGAATCACGATTTCCGGGCCCGGACCCGCGATTGGAATGTCAAAGAGCCAAGGTTCAGTTGGGAACAGGGTGAGCCACATGACCCGGCGAGATTTGCTCTTCGGTCGCCACTTATTCCGCGGAGGTTGATGGCCCGGTGTCTCCCGGGCTTTTCGCATCCCCCGCGCCTTTGTCGGTGGGATGAAATCCGTTGGTGAATGTCTCCCGCGTCCATTTGGCCGCGAACTGCTGATTCGGCTCGGTCGAATCGCGCTTCGCGCGATGCCCATCGTCCACCTGGCCGAGGGGCGGGGACCGGGAGATTGTGGGGCGGCGAACCTCTCGGACGGAAGCAACGGATATCCCGGTCTATCTCGGCGAGGCGAAGGCGGATTGGCCGGTTGGACTGGAAACCAAGATTTTCAGCGGGCACGGGGGCCGATCGCCGACTCCACGCTCCCAACCCGCCCTGACGGCGAATTCCCGCGGGAGTGGGGCTGTTTTGACGCCGCGCCCGGCGGACCGGACGGCGATTTCCCATGGACGCGGGTGCGGGGCCTGTCGCGGCGGCGCGCTCCCCTTCCTCCCTGGCCGCCGCCAAACCCGGCGAAAGCGGTCGTTGAACATCCGACCCCGCCGTGCCATAGGAACACCGAAACCGCCAAGGAACGTCCATGAGGGTTATCATCTGCGGAGCGGGGCAGGTCGGCTGGCAAATCGCCTGGCATCTGTCCGGCGAGAGCAACGACGTCACCATTATCGACAACGACCCCGATTTGGTGCGCCGGGCGGGCGACACGCTCGACGTGAGGGGCCTGCACGGCTTCGCCTCCTATCCCGATGTGCTGGAAAACGCCGGAGCACCCGACGCGGACATGATCATCGCCGCGACGCAGTCCGACGAGGTGAACATGGTGGTGTGCCAGGTCGCGCACTCGGTGTTCTCGATCCCCAAGAAGATCGCCCGCCTCCGAGCCGAATCCTACCTCAGGGCGATCGATTCGAACCTATACCAGCGCGACCACATGCCGATCGATGTCGTGATCTCTCCGGAGCGCGAGGTCGCGGAGGCCGCGCTGAGTCGGTTCAGGGCGCCGTCGGCCTTCGATATCGAGAGCTTCCTCGACGGGGAGGCGGAACTCCTGGGCATATCCCTCGGCGAGGACTGCCCCGTGGTCAACACCCCCCTCAAGCAGCTCTCCGAACTCTTCTCGACCCTCAGGGCCGTAGTCGTCGGCGTGCGCCGCGACAAAACCATCTTCGCCCCGAAATCCGCGGATCAGCTTTTGCCGCACGACGACATCTACCTGATGAGCCATTCCGAGGACGTGGTGCGGGCGCTGGAGATCTTCGGAAAATCCCACAGCAGCACCGAGCGCGCCGTGATCATCGGAGGCGGAAGCGTGGGACTGGCCGTGGCCAAGGCGTTGGAAAATTCGCCGGACCGCGCCCGCGTCAAGGTGATCGAACGAAACCGCCAGTGCGCCGAACTGGCCGCCGACGCGCTCGAGAGGACGATTGTGATCAACGGGGACGGTCTGGACCGCGAGATTCTGGCGGAGGCGGGCATTGAAAAGGCCGACGCGGTGCTCTGCGTCACGGACGACGACAAGGCGAATCTGCTGGCCGCGGTCAGGGCCAAGGAAGCCGGCTGCTCCGCGGCGATCTGCCTCGTCAACGACCACACGCTGCTTCCTCTTCTGCGGCCGATGCGGATCGACGCGCACATCAACCCGCGGGCCACCACCGTGTCCTCCATCCTCAAACATGTCCGGCAAGGCAGCGTTCGGGCGATCTACTCGATCGGCGACGCCGAGGCGGAGGTGATCGAGGCGGAAGTGTTGTCGCCGTCCCCCATCGCCGGCAAGACCATGAGGGAAGCGGGATTCCCGGATGGAGCCTTGGTCGGGGCGCTTCGAAAGGGGGGCGACCTGATCCGCCCTTCGGGCGGGACTCGGATCGACGAAGGCGACATCATCGTGATATTCGCGCTGAAGAAGGTCGTGCCGGAGGTCGACAGGCTCCTTCAGGTCAGTCTGGACTACTTTTGATGCGGCGTCGGTGAGACATGTCCGCGTTCGTCATTCTGATCGGCGGCGCCGGGCTGGCGATGTATTTGCCCGCGGCGCATGGATACGTCTTGTCCGATGTCGCGACCGCGACGACCTTCTTCCTTCACGGCACTCTGTGCCTGTTCGCCGCGGGCCTGTTGGCGCTCGCGACCATGAGCGGGAAACACGCGCTTGGTCCGCGCGGACAGCTTCTGGTTCTCATCGGAGCATTCGCGGCGCTTCCGCTTCCGCTGGCGCTTCCGGTCAACGACATCATGGACGACACGGGATTCTTCGACGCGTGGTTCGAAATGGTTTCGGCGTTCACGACGACGGGGGCCACGGTGTTCGAACAGTCGGATTCGGTGCCCCGACCGGTTCATCTTTGGCGCGGGCTGGTGGCTTGGCTCGGCGGCTTTTTCGTGTGGCTGACGGCCGTGGCGATTCTCGCACCCATGAACCTCGGGGGCTTCGAAGTCACGTCTTTCCGGGAGGTCGGCGAAGGCTCCGGTCGGATCAGCGAGGTGGCCGACGCCGGGCGGCGCCTCGCCCGGTTCGCCCGACCGCTCTTCCCCGTCTACCTCTTACTGACGTCGGCGCTGTGGCTTGGTCTGCTCGCCGCGGGCGAGGATCCGTTCGGAGCGGCGATGCTCGCGATGGCGACCCTGTCCACATCGGGCATCGTGCCGGCGGGCTTCGGGGATAACCCGTCGGTCGCGGTCGAAATGCTGGTGTTCGTGTTCCTTGTATTCGCGTTGTCGCGCCGCGCGTTCTCGGCGGATGTGCTGCGGCTGCGACGGGCCGAGCTATGGGGGGACGAGGAATTGCGCTTGGGATTGCTTCTCGTCGTCGCCGTTCCGGCGGCGCTTTTCCTCCGTCACTTCGTGGGAGCCATCGAGGTGGACGACACCACCGACCCCGCGCCCGCGCTCGCGGCGCTTTGGGGCGGAATGTTCACGGTCGCCGCGTTCCTGACCACGGCGGGCTTCGAAAGCGGCTTCTGGGACGCGGCGCAGAATTGGTCGGGCCTGCGCACCCCGGGGATGATCCTCATGGGACTCGCCGTGTTCGGCGGGGGCGTGGCCACGACCGCGGGAGGCGTGAAACTCATGCGGGTTGTCGCGCTCTACAGGCACGGGCTGAGGGAGATGGAGAAACTGGTTCATCCGAACTCCGTCGGCGGAGCCGGCGCGGACGCGCGCCTAATCCGGCGGCGGGGAGCTGGCATCGCTTGGATATTCTTCATGCTGTTCGCCTTGTCAATCGCGCTGGTGATGGCCGCGCTGGCGCTGTCGGACCTCACCTTCGACGCCGCCCTCGTCCTGTCACTCGCGGCCCTCACGACCACCGGTCCCATGGCGACGGCCGCCGCCGACCCGGCGATTTCGTACGCCGCGCTTCCCGATGGCGCCAAGGCGGTGCTCATGGCGGCGATGGTGCTGGGGCGCATGGAGACCCTGGCGCTCATCGCGCTGCTCAACCCCGAATTCTGGCGCTCCTGAACTTCCCCTCCACGGGTGGACGAAGGCGGAGGAAGCCGCTGGGCGGAACCCCGCGCGGGCCGGGACCGGCGGCCGGGACGCCCCCGGATGCGCCAAGTTGACCACGGCTCCCGTTTCGCGCGGGATCCGCCATGGTTTCACGTTGGCGGAATGGACCGAATGTAAGGAACCGGGCGCGGATTCCGGACTCCCGCAAGCGTCGCGCCCGGAAGTCCCCGCCGGTCCGCCCGCGGGTCGGTTTGGTTGTGACGGTCGCGGTGGAGCGAAGCGTCTTGAAACCGGGAATACCTCATGGTGCCGACGCGTCGGCGCGCTTGGCGCGTGGCCGCGATTGAGGTGGAGCGCGGCCGGGGGGATGCGGGTGCCCGAGCGCCGGCTTGGGGCGCATTGCTTCGGGCGCGGACGGCTTCCCATGGTGGTGGCTTCCGCGCCCCGCGCGGTTGCTGCGAGTTTGGTCTCGCGCGGATTCCGGCGCCGGGAACCTCGGAGCGTCAAGCACGCGCTTCCATTCGCCCGCCATGGTTGTTATCATCGCGGTTTGGTGCCGTGGATCGGATTTCGTCGGCGGGACGAAGGCACGGGCGGCGCGCGCGCAAAACGGTGGCGCGCCGGGAAACATCGCCCCTCCGCGATGGACGCGGAGGGGGCGGCGAATGCGCGGCCCCCGCGCTCCGGTGGGCATGGGCGTCCAGCCCCAAAAAGAAGGCTAGTCGAATGGCTTCCGAAAAGCAACCGAATCTTCAGGACACTTTCCTGAACCACGTTCGAAAGGCGAGGGTCGCCGTCACGGTGTTCCTGATCAACGGCGTCAAACTGCAGGGTGTGATAACTTGGTTCGACAATTTCTGCGTGCTGCTCCGCCGCGACGGCCAGTCTCAACTCGTCTACAAGCATGCGATTTCGACGATCATGCCGTCGGAGCCGATCAACCTGCGGGACGAGGTGGATTGAGCGGATTCGAAACGGCCGAGCGACCCACCCGGGCCTGGGTGATCCATCCGGCGCCGACCGGGCCGCGCCGACGACGGGAGGCCGGGCAGGCGCTGGAGGAGGCCGTCGCGCTCGCGGCCGCGCTGCCGGGGCTGGAGGTCGTGGGCGCGGACGTGGTGCCGCTGCCGCGCGCCCGCCCGGGCACCCTGTTCGGAAGCGGCAAGGTCGCCGAACTCGGTGATATTTTCTCCGCCGGCGATGTCGGGCTCGTGCTGCTCGACGGCGCCTTGTCGCCGGTGCAGCAACGCAATCTTGAACGGGACTGGAAGCTCAAGATTCTCGATCGGACCGGGCTGATTCTGGAAATATTCTCGGATCGCGCCCGGACCCGGGAAGGCGTTCTTCAGGTGGAGATGGCCGCGCTCGCCTACCAGCGCACCCGGCTCGTCCGCGCATGGACGCACCTCGAGCGGCAGCGTGGCGGGCTCGGATTCGTGGGCGGGCCGGGCGAGACGCAGATCGAGGCGGACCGCCGCGCGATCGACGAACAGCTTGGACGCCTGCGCCGACAACTCGAAAAGGTGATCAAAACCCGGACCCTGCAGCGCGCGGCCCGTGGAAAGGTGCCTTTTCCGGTGGTCGCCCTCGTGGGCTACACGAACGCCGGCAAATCCACCCTCTTCAACAGGCTCACGGGGTCCAAGGTCGTGGCGAAGGACATGCTGTTCGCCACGCTCGACCCGACGATGCGCGCGGTTGAACTGAGCGGCGGTCGGCGCGTCGTCATGTCGGACACGGTGGGGTTCATCTCCGACCTTCCGACGGAACTGGTCGCCGCCTTCCGGGCCACCCTGGAGGAGGTCACGGAGGCGGACTTGATCCTGCATGTGAGGGACGCGGCGCATCCGGCGATGCGGGAGCAGGCCAAAGACGTCGAGACGATCATGTCGTCGATTGGCGTGGACAAGCGCACGCCGGTCGTCGAGGTCTGGAACAAGGTCGATCTCCTTTCCCCCGAGGCCCTGAGGGAGGTCGAGATTCGCGGGGAGCGGTGCGGGAACTTCGTCGCAACCTCCGCCCGGACCGGGCGGGGGACGGAGACGCTTCTGGAATTGGTCGGGAGCCTGCTCGACGCGCCGCGCGAAAGCGCCGAATTGCGTCTGGAACCTTCGGATGGACGAAGGAGGGCGTGGCTTCACGAACAGGGCGTCGTACGGGAAGAGCGGTTCGTCGACGGGGTGACGGTGCTGGACGTGTCGTGGACCGATGTGCAGAAAGCGCGATTCGGAAGGTTGTGACGACCCGGGCCGATGGAATCTTCCGATGTCGGGCCGCGGCGGATGATGCCCGGGTCCACGTTCGCGGTCGCGGACGGGACGGTCCCCGCCGCGGGCGGGAGGAGTCGTGGCGCGGTCCGGGGAATGTCCGGTGTCCCGGGAGCGCGTGACATCGATTTGGTGATTCGCGGGGGCATCGGCGAACCGGAGTTGGCCGGGGGAAGGGCGCGCCGTCGCCGGCCGTCTGATCGAAGGCCCTGTTGGCGGGGTGAAATTGCCCGGAAATGGGAATACTCTCCTCCCGCGCGGATCAAGGAGGTGGCGTCGGGCGGCTGTATCCACGAATCGGGGGGCGTTCCCCGCGGCGGGATGGCGGGAAAGTCCGGAGCGGCGGATGGCGCCGGGGCCCGGAGGCGGGCGGATCCTTGGAATTTTCCGGGTTTCCTCATTCCCCACGCGTGGCCCGGATTGGTTTCCAATGCTTTATTTCCGCAGGCATTCAAACAGGAATTGCTCCGCGACACCGTCGGGATCGTCGAGAAGGCCGTATCTTCCTTCGATTGAATTTACGACTATCGCGTAAAGCGATTCCCTGTGTCGGCTTTCGGCGTTCCATCCCCACGTGGACCACCCCGCGGCTTCTCCATGGAGGGGATGTTCCTCGACCGCGTCGAGCATGGCCGCCGGTCCACGGGACGACAGCGCCGCGATGTCGCGCGCGAATTCTTGACGACGCAGACACTCGGAGCGCTGCTCGGAGAACGTGTCGACTTCCGGAATGATCAAAAACGGCGCCCACATTTCCCGATCGGCGCAAATGACAAACGTGTCCTCCGCGACTTTTTCGGGCGTGGCCGGGGGAGGGACCCCGTCCCGTTTCCACCCACGCCATTGGCGTGGTGAATCATCGATCATGCCGAAATATATTTCCTTCTTGAATTCCTCCGGATGGTGCGACTGGATGAATTCATGGGAATCGATGTCCCGGAAAAGATCGGAAACGATGACCTCCACCGTTTCGCCGGCGATCGCGCGCTCGCGGGCGGCCCCCGCCATCGCGGACTGGATCCGGCAGATTTCCAGCCGCGTGTCCCAGTCCCCAATCCTGTTTTCGGGTTGGAGCGACACGCCCCAGATGAGATGGAGCATGGCGAAG